>NZ_CAUVXI010000046.1:29209-30278 GCF_963555845.1 Protofrankia sp. Cas8
TGGCGTGGGTCAGTGAACTCACCGCAACCTTCGAGCAGGTGGCCCGTATCCCCAAGCCCGTGGTCGCCGCGGTGACCGGATACGCCCTCGGTGGCGGGCTGGAGCTCGCCCTGTGTGCCGACTTCCGGGTTTTCGGTGACGACGCCAAGGTCGGGCTGCCCGAGATCCTGCTCGGAGTCATCCCAGGCGCGGGCGGAACGCAGCGGCTGCCCCGGCTGATCGGCGCAGCCAGGGCCAAGGACCTGATATTCACGGGTCGCCAGGTGCGCGCACCCGAGGCCAAGGAGATCGGTCTCGCCGACCGGGTGGTGGCCCCGGACGACGTCTACGCCGAGGCTCTGCGCCTGGCCGGCCGGTTCACGCAGGGGCCGTCGCTGGCGCTGCGGGCGGCCAAGGTGGCGATCGACGACGGTTTGGACGTTGGACTGTCCGACGGGCTACGGCTGGAGACCGCGGTGTTCACCGGGCTGTTCGGGACCGAGGATAAGCGCATCGGCATGGAGTCCTTTGCCGAGCGGGGCCCGGGCAAGGCGGACTTCGTCGGCCGTTGACGGTGACCGGTTGCCGACGCTCACCTGCCGACGCTCACCCGCCGACGCTGACCTGCCGACGCTCATCGTTGCCGGTCGGGTGTGGCGGGTCCGGTGTCGCGCAGGTGACGTCCTCGCGTTCGAGCGTAGGGCTGTCGTGGGGCGACGGGGCGCTCTACTATGACGCCTGACATCCCGGCTTCGGTCGACAATGCGACCGGGGACGGGCGCCACGAGAGGTGGGGGATGGCCGAAGCCGACGAGGTTGTCAGCATCCGGAAGCCGTCGGTGAACGCCGTCCCAGACAGTGGACGGATTCGCCTGCCAGGGCTCGATCCGGACGCGTTCCGACATCCGCTTGACCGGCGGGCCACCCGTACGTTGAAGCGCCTTCCCGGGTTCGACCGGGTCGTGGCCAAATACATCGAATGGGGTGTCGAACGTACCCAGTACGTGGAGAATACGGCATCGAGCGTGAAGGTCGGTCCCCGCCAATTTCCGGGGATCCACGCCATACTGCGCGAGACGTGCGCGATTTT
>NZ_CAUVXI010000047.1:0-29788 GCF_963555845.1 Protofrankia sp. Cas8
AGGTTAGAGCCACCGGCGATAGGGGACGCCTGCGCGGGACCTGCACGGGCGGTTGCGGGGAAGGACCCGGCGGCAACCTGGATGGTCAGTTCGTCGCCGGCATCCACCTGCACCGGGTCGCGCACGATGGCGCCGTCGGCGGTCCGGTGGACCACGGCGTATCCCCGGTCCAAGGTCGCAGCCGGTGACAGCGCGTGCATCTGGGCGCGGGCGTGGGCCAGCTCACCCTCGGCCCGATCCAGGATGTGCGTCACGCCGCGTCGTGCGCGGGCCCGTAGCTCACTCACGTACCCGACCTGCCGGTCGAGCTCGCGTCCGGGAGCGGCCAGGGCGGGCCGGCTGCGCAGGGCGACCAGTCCGCGTTCCTCGTGGTTCAGCCGATGTTCGATGACCCGCCGTGACCGGTCGCGCAACGTGACCACCAGCGCGCGCTGCTCGGCGACGTCCGGCACGACCCTTTTTGCCGCGTCCGTCGGGGTGGATGCGCGGACGTCGGCGACGAAGTCGAGCAGGGGCGCGTCCTGCTCGTGACCGATGGCGGACACCACCGCGGTGGTCGCCGCGGCCACGGCCCGTATCAACGCCTCATCGGAGAACGGCAGCAGGTCCTCCATCGACCCACCGCCCCGGGCGATGACGATGACGTCCACCTCGGGGATGCGGTCGAGCTCACGCAACGCGTCGATGACCTGCCCCACGGCGAGCGGTCCCTGGACCGCCACCTCGCGTTGCACGATCCGCACGGCGGGCCAGCGGCGGCGGGCGTTTTCCACCACGTCCCGCTCGGCCGCGCTCGCCCGTCCGGTGATCAGTCCGACGGCTCGCGGGAGGAAGGGCGGTCGGCGCTTGCGGGACGCGGCGAACAGCCCCTCGGCCGCGAGCAGGCCGCGAAGTTGTTCAAGCCGTGCCAGCAGGGCGCCCGCTCCGAGCGGGCGGATCTCCACAACGGCGAGCGCGAGGGTCCCCCGGGCGGGGTGGAAGGACGGCTTGCCCCAGACCACCACCCGGGCGCCGTCGACGAGGCCGGCGCCGATCGCCTCGCACACGGCTCGCGGGCAGGTCAGCCGCAACGAGACGTCGGCGACGGGATCGCGCAGGGTGAGGAAGACGGTGGCGAGGCCGGGCCGGCGGACGATCTCGGTGAGCTGTCCTTCCACCCATACGCGGCCAAGCCGGTTGACCCAGTCCCCGATCGCCCGGGAAATCGTGCGGACCGGTAGCGGCTGCTCCGGCGAGGAGGTGAGTGCCACCGGGCCACCGTAACGACTTCAACCGTCGATCCATGCACAAACCGCTCCCGGTGTCCGTGCAGGTTGCCGGCGTGTGACGGTTATCGTTCGGCCCTCCAGCAGGTGCCGGGCCGCGTAGACTTCCGGGCATGGGGCGGATCCTGTTGGCCAATCCGCGCGGGTACTGCGCTGGTGTCGACCGAGCGGTGCTGACGGTCGAGAAGACGCTGGAGCTGTACGGCGCTCCCGTCTACGTGCGCAAGCAGATCGTGCACAATGCCCACGTCGTCAAGACGCTGGAGGCAAAGGGCGCGATCTTTGTGGACGAGACGGACGAGGTTCCTGCCGGGGCGACCGTGGTGTTTTCTGCCCACGGTGTCGCACCGTCCGTCCATGAGGAGGCGAGGTCCCGGGAACTGCGAACGATCGACGCCACGTGCCCGCTCGTGACGAAGGTTCACGGCGAGGCACGCCGATTCGCCAAGGAGGACTTCGACATCCTCCTCATCGGCCACGAAGGTCACGAGGAGGTTGTCGGTACCACGGGCCAAGCGCCCGACCGCATCCACCTGGTGGACGGCGTGGAAGATGCGGCGGCTGTCAAGGTTCGCGATGAGTCCAGAGTCGCCTATCTCTCGCAGACCACTCTGTCGGTCGACGAGACCGAGACGACGGTGCACGCGCTGCGTGAGCGGTTCCCGCTGCTGCAGGGGCCGCCGAGTGCCGACATCTGCTATGCCACCCAGAACCGCCAGGTCGCGGTCAAGGAGATCGCGAGCCAGGTTGAGCTGATCCTTGTGGTCGGGTCGCCGAACTCGTCGAACTCCGTGCGTCTGGTCGAGGTCGCCCTCGACCACGGGGTGCCCGCGGCCTACCTGGTGGACGACGCCAGCCAGGTGGATCCGGCCTGGCTCGACGGGGTCGAGACCATCGGCGTGACCAGTGGGGCCTCTGTTCCTGAGGAGCTGGTCACCGAGGTTGTCGCCTGGCTCGCCGAACGCGGTTTCGACGATGTCGAGCAGGTGACCTCGGCCGAGGAGCATCTACTGTTCGCACTACCTCCCGAGCTACGCCGGGAAATCCGGGCCCGGGAGCGGGCGGCCAGCGCCTAGCCGGCCAAAGGGCGTGCAATCGTGGTTTTCTCGCACGCCCTTTGGCCAGCAAGGCCCCGGGGCCTATTGCTTGGATGGCTGGCGCCCCGGCCCGGTCTGGTGCCGTGCCGCCATCAGGCAGTGCAGCAGTTCCGCCTGGTTGTCGGCCTGCTGGGTGAGGGTATGGCGGGCGAGCACGTTCGCGCGGGCAGCCGCAGAGATCCGCCGGCCATGAGCAGGATCGCCGAGCAGCTCGCTCAGGCGACGGGCGAGATCATCGACGTCCCCCGTGCGGGCGAGCAGCCCGGTCACGCCGTCCGTCACGATTTCCGGAATCCCGGCTGTTGGAAACGCCACAACCGGTGTTCCACAGGCCTGTGCTTCCAGAACGCTCAACGGTAGACCTTCCAGACTGGACGCGAGCACCAGGGCGTCGCACGCCCGTAGCAGGTCCGCGACATCCGTGCGCGGGCCGAGGAAACGTATCCGCAGGCCGAGCAGGCTGGCTCCGAGTTCGCGCAGCGTCCCCGCGTGCGCCGGATCGAGGCTCGGCGTGCCCGCGACGGCGAGTTGAGTGCAGGCGAATCGCCCGGGTAGCGCGGCTACCGCTCGGATGACGGTGTCCACGCCTTTGCGTGGGTCGAGCCGGGACAGCGCCAGTACCACGGGGGCGGACGGATCGGCCGCCAGCTGGGCACGTATCTCGGGGTCGGCGGCTCCCGGGCGCATCGCATCCGTGTCCACCCCGTTGCGGATCACCTGGGTACGGCGGGCTGCCTCGGGCGGCAACGACGCCGCCACCGCGTCACTGACCGCGACCGACGCCTGGGCGCCGCGTACCGCCAGACCCCGCAGCCGCCCGATCAGATCCGGTTCGTTCTCCTCATGCAGGTGCAGGACAACCGCTCGGCTGGCCAGCCGACCCGCCAGCACGCATTCCAGATGGGACCAGTGGCTGTTCGCGTGCACGACATCCACGTCGAGCAGGCGCGCGAGTGCGGCGGTGCGTCGGGCGAGGACGGCGGTCCGCCCAAGCTCCCGGACCGCGTTGGCCGGGCTGAGGCGGCCGGCCGGTGTGCGTATCCCGCGGTCGTCGGGCGCGGCCAGCACGACGTGCAACAGTCCGCTGGCCCGCCATGCCGCGGCCGTCGCACTGCCGGCAGGGGCCGCGAGGATCTGCTCGACGCCACGGTCGCGCAGCAGCGGCGCGAGCCGCAGCAGATAACGCTGCGCCCCCCAGACTCCCTCACCCTGCTCGACAACCAGTACCCGGCAGCGTGCCGGCTCCGGCTCCGGCTCCGGCGCCAGGGGCGCCAGGGGCGCCAGGGGCACCATCGGCACCTGCGGCGCCAGCGGTGTCGCTGGGTCCAGGACGGTCGTGGATGTGGTCACCGGTTTGTTCCTGACACCGACGACGGGCCGGTGACCGTGCGGCCCGGATCGGTCAGCAGGTCAAGCGGGCCGGCGCACAGCAGGTCGATCGCGGCGGCCACAGCGGACCGGGGGAAGCTCGACGGGTGGAAGGTGGCGGTGACCGACACCGCGCCGCGTAGCTCGACGAACTTCACGGATATGACGTCGCTGCCCCCGGGCGTGGACGCCGAGTACACCTGGGGGGCATCCGGGCCGGGATCCCCGCCCGCCGATCCGCCGATCCAGCTGAGCTGTTCGAAGCGCGGCACCCGTCCCAGGTGGTTGAGCACCAGGCACGGATGTGCCGGCGAGTGGGCGTCGGTCGGTAGCGATGCCGCTGGCAGCCGTTGTCGATACCCGCGCACGGCAATGAGACATAGCGTGGCCAGAGATCGACCAGATGTGACCGTTTGGCGCAGTGTCCGGCTGATGGCGACCGGATCGACCGGATCGACCGGGGTCATGTGCAGACCCACCGCGAAGTTGCCGGCGACGGTCGCGTCGGCCGGCAGGAAGCGCCGGTTGTCGATCAGCGTGAACACGCCGGCACCGGCGGGTGGTCCCAGCCCACAGCGGTCGAACGCGACCCGGGCCGCGGCGAACAGGACGGCGGCGCTGGTCGAGTCGGGGGCGTGCGCGTCGCGCCAGCTGCGGATGTCGGCCAGCGTCGACCCGGGGCTGCGTCGTGCGACAACCGCCGGCGCGGCGTCGGCCGGTCGGCTTGGAGCGTTGCCGGCTGCCGCCGCCGGCATCCGCCCGGTGCGGGCGGGAGCTGCGCTCTTCGGCGGACTGGACCGTGCATCACGCACCGTCGCCAGTAGGCGGCGCGGATCACGACCGTAGAAGCGGATGAGCGCCCGCGCCAGCGGCAGCGCCGTCTCATCCCCGGTCAGCGCCACCGGTGGGTCGCCGTCGAGGCCGGCGCGCAGCAGGGCGGGGAAAGCGTTGGTACTCAACCAGCCGTCGCCGAGGCAATGGGCCATCGACAGTGCCGCGTACCGACGTCCGACATAGATCTGGAACGGCAGCGTCGGCACCGCGGATGTGTAGAGGCGTTCGATATGGCCGGCGAGGTCGTCCTGATCGGGATCGTCCATCGGAACGATAGTCGCCACGCAGTGGCGGCGTATGTCACCCGCCGGGGTCGGTATCCACTTTGTCGAGCTCGGGTCGAGCCTGCGGAACAGCCGATGGTCCGGTTTCATGGTGAACAGTTGCTCCGCGGCGACCCGGACCGCGGTCACGTCCGGCATTTCGGCCGGGCCGGCGAGCATGATGTGCCGCCGGCCTATCCAGGCACGGTCACGACCGGCCATACGCATGAAGGTCATCCTCTTCTCCACTGTCGCGGATTCTGTTGTTGTGAACTCTGGCCGGGTACGATCGGCGGCTGAGCGCGGCGGCGACCACCGCTGTGACGCTCTGTGCGACAGCCCAGGCCAGACCGACACCGGCCAGCCCCAGTGGCTTGGCGAAGTGCCAGGCACCCGTAGTCACGAGCACCGCGGGAATGGCCTGCAGGATGACGATCCGGCCGACCTGGCGCCGCGCCCTCGCCGCACAGACGGCCAGCACGGTCACGGCTCGGGCCATACCGCCGAGGAGCAGCAGCCGCAGGACGGTGCTGGCCTGCTCGGCGTAGGTCGCCCCGAAGATCCTTAGGATCAGTGGAGCCCCGGCGATGCCGGCGGCGCCGACCGCCGCTACCACCGGCAGGACCCGGCGCAGTAAGGCCCTGTGCAGGGCGTCGACGTCGGCGCCGGGCTGGGCGCCTTCGACGGTCAGCGAGATCCCCATGCCGACTGTGATCAGGTCGACCGACACCGTCAGCATCCAGGCGATGCCGAACGCGCCGCCGGCGTTTGAACCCATCCGGACCACGACGAGTACCGGCAGGAAGGTCGTCGCGATCTGGGCGAAGACCATTCCGACGGCGTCACCGGACAGGAAGCGGAACACCGCCGTAGCCCCGATCGGCAGCCTGGCGGCTCTGGTTCTGGGCCCGGCCGATGTGGCGTTGGCCGGTGGAAGCAGACGTGTCCACAGCAGCCAGGAGACGCCCGCGATGAAGACCACAGGTGGCAGCGCCCACGAGCCGAAGAGCCCGAGCGCACCGCACTGCCCGAGGGCGGCCAGCGTAGCCAGCGTCGCGAGCTTGGTGGTGCTGTAGGCGACGTTCTCGATCGGCACCCAGACTGCGGCACGTAGGCCTGTCAACACGCTGTCCTGCAAAGAGAAGATCGACCATAGCGCGACCGCCAGGGTGAAGCCGATCGCCGCGCCGGGGCGTCCCAGCACTGCCAGGGCCGGGCTCATCCTGGGGGCTACCAGCACGAACACTGTGCCCAGGAGCAGGCTTGCGCCGCTCGCCACGCCATAGCCGATCAGTACCAGGGCTCGGGCGGATGTCCCGGCGCTCGGGAGAAACGTCGCGAACGCGCCGCCGAAGCTGAACTGGGCGAGGGTGGACAGGGCACTGAGCGCTGCGACCAGAGCCGTGACCTCACCGATCGTGGCCGGGGTGGCGCTGCGCGCGGCGAGTATCCAGTACCCGCTCCCCACCAGAGAGGACACCCCGCTGTTGACGACCAGGGCCAGTCCGTTGCGGTACAGGACGCTGCGGTCAAGGACGCTGCGATAGAGGACACCGCGCCGGGCGGCCGTTCGCGGGGCGCGGGTTCGTGGGGACCGCCATTCAGGGACGGCATTCGCCGAAACCGTGTTTCCGCGCGTCGCCCGGTGTCGGCCCCGCTGCCGCGGATTTCGGTAGTCGCGCTGTTGCTGTTGCTGTTGCTGTTGCTGTTGCCGGCGCCTCCCGGAGTGAGCCGGTGACCCGACCGTCATCACCGGTTTGCCTGGTAGGTGTAAATGCGGGCGGTCGGGCTGGTGAAGAAAACCTGGAAGCGTGGCGAGCGCGCGACCGCGTCCTCCAGGGAGTTCAACGCTCCCGGTGGCGTGAGCCCGAAGACATCGGCATAGACGTCCTGCGAGGTCGCGAACGCAAGATACCCATGGGTGGAGTACTGCCGCAGCACCGTGACGACATCGTCGAGGTCGGCCGCGCCCAGCTGGCGGTTGCGGAACCTGACCGCGTGCAGCAGGTTGGGGTCGTCATCACTTCCTGGACTCCGAAATTCCGGGTATCTCGGGCCGTACCGGAGGGGAAAGTCGGGGCCGGCGAGAAGGAGGACAGACCCCGTTGCGGCATGGGTGTCGAAGTAGTCGGCGGCCCGGACGGTATCCGGCGTCATGATGTTGATTTCCTCCTGCCCGGTGAACGCGGGCAGGAACATGGCGACCAGAGCGCCGGTCACGATGCTGACCGATGGCATCTGGCGCAGGCGCCATCCGCCGTCGGTGGGTTCGAGGGCGAGGGCGCCGAGAACGGATGCGAACGGCAGGGCGAACAGCACGACCCGCAGCGACGCCTCGCCGCCGTAGTTCTGGGCGAACACGATCCCTACGGGGACCACCGCGAGCACCAGCGCGATCCCGACCGCGCGTTCCCCCCGGCGCAGGCCACGCCAGGCGCCGATGATGGCCAGCAAGCACACGGAGGCCGTGAGTGCGTACCCGGCGCGTGCATTGAAGATTTTTCCGGGCTGGGGGGAGAACTCGTGGACGTGCGCGTTCGTGGCGTTGGCAACCGGGTTCGCTCCGGAGAGCAGGCCGAAATTGTGCTCGACGTAACCGAGGTTCGGCGCGAGCCAGGCCAGGGCGAGTCCGGCCAGCACAAGTGTCAGCCACCGTGGCCGGAGGTATCCCGCGACACTCAATGCGCCCATTCCGGCGACGATCAGGTACGGAGTGAGCTGGTGGCTGACGACCACCGCTGCCTGTAGCATGCAGATGATCGTGATGGCCGTCCGTCGCGCGGCTTTCCCGGTAACCGCGGTGAGCTCGACGGTCGGCCGCCGGGTGCCCAGGAACCGCAGCGCGACCAGATACAGACCGAGGCCCATTGTGAGCCCGAATGCCTGCGGGGCGAAATAGCTCTGACCCACCCAGTTTGTGACGACGAAAAGGAAAGCGGCCGTGGCGGCGGTGCGGGTACGGCCGGTCAGGGTCCGCGCGGTCGCGGCGACTATGCCGGCCTGGACGAGCGGAAAGAAGACCTCGGCCCAGGCCGCGTATGTCACCGGATTGCGCTGACCGGCGAGCCGGCCGAACAGCGTGGCGACCGCAAAGAATCCCGGCCACCGATGGTAGATGTCGATTCCGGGGTCGATACTGCCGTGTACGTCGATGTACCGGACGACGCCGATGTGCTTGTACACCCATGGGTAGTGTGGAACGTCCGCGCACAGTGGCACCGTCCCGTAGAGGACGACCACGGTTGCGGTGAGGAAACCGGCGAGCAACCACGGTCTCGACCGCCGCTGGCACAGCGCGCCCGCGTGTCCGATGACCAGCAGGGCGAGTCCGGCGTACCAGCGCACGGGCAGGGCCGGCGGCAGGCCGTAGTCCCCGAGGGAGTCCATCCGGATGCCGCCAAGGGACGTCGCCCACATGATGATGCCGGTGGTGCCCACCGTCATGGTCAGTGTGAGCCCGCCCAGATTCCGGGCCGCAGCGGTCGAGCCCGTAACTGTCGTGGTCGTGGTCGGGAGCGGGACCGACGCCAACGGTTGGGTCAACGTGTGGATCGGCGGGTTGGCGGTCATCCCCGGTGTCTCCGCTGCCGTTCGGGGGTCGTCGCGGACAGTTCGCCGAGCGCTCGCCGAAGATCCCAGGCGAGCACGCCGCTGGATGCGAGTCCGAGGCAGCTCAGGAGCGCCTCCGGGTTCCACCAGCCGACCTCGATGGTGACCACCGCCACGAGGGTTAGCGTAGCGAGGCTGACGCTTACCGTAACTGCGAGCCACGTAAGGACATCGTCCAAACGGAGCGTGGTCAGTGCTGCCGCGCCGGGCAGCAGCACTGTGGCCAGCAGAGCCAGCACGGTCCGCACCGGTGAGTGCGTGCCGGTGCCGGCCGCCAGCAGGGTCAGCACGGCAAGCGCCAGCAGGGCGCAGTCCACCGCGCATCGACGCCGCGGTTCGATCACGTGTCTGCTCCCGTGTTCATCAGGTCACGCGGATCGCCCGCGGATGGGATCTGTGGCGAGGGGGCCGGGCCAGGCTGGCCGTCGGTGGGCTGGCCGCCGGTGGGCTGGCCGCCGGTGGGCTGGCCGCCGGTGGGCTGGCCGCCGGTGGGCGTTGTGCGGGCGGTGATCCGGCGTGTCAGACCGGGAGCGACGAGCAGCGCGCCCACGCTGTGCGCGGCGAGCCAGGCGGACGCCGCCCCGGTGGTGCCCCACCACCTGGTCAGCGGGACGAGCGTCAGGAAAAGTACGCACAGTGACATGACTTGGATGGCGCAGCTGCGCCGGCTCAGTCCGTCCAGGCGCCACAGCACGCAGCGCAGCGTCACCGCGGCCTGCGGGATACTCGCGACGAGCAGCAGCCGCAGCGCGGTGGTGCCGCCGTTGACGTAGGTCCGGCCGTACGGGGCGAGCAGCAGCGGAGCCGCGATCACCGCCAGTGCCACGCCCGCCAGTAACCCGGGTCCGAATCGGCGCAACGCCGACCGGGTGAGGGCCGTGGCCGTGTCCACGGCGCTGGCTGCCTGGATGGTCAGGGACAGGCCCACGGACAGGACAAGCGACTCGACCGCCAACACAATCGTGAACCCGACCGAGAAGGATGCGTTCGCGTCGTCTCCGCACCAGGCCAGGACGCCGAGCGGCACCGCCACCACGCCGGTCTGCGCGGCCAGCAGCGCCCCGTAGTCCCAGGCGAGAAAGCGCAGTAGCGCCGATCGCGCGGGCTTGTCCGGGCGTCGGGTACGGCTGCGCGGGCCGTCGACCAACCCGCGGCGCAGCAGCCAGCTGCCGATCGGCACGGTCAGGGCGGCCATCGGCAGGACCCACGCGAGGAAGACCGCGTGGGAGCTGCCCATTCGGGTCAAGATGATCAATAGGAGTATCTTGGCGAGCCCGAACACGGTGTTCTCCACCGGGACCCAACCGGCCCGACCGACCGTGGCGAGCACCGAGTCCTGCAGGGCGAACAGCGTCCAAAGGGCCGCGGCCACCGGAAACAGCACCTCGAGGCCGGGGTCCGCGTGCAGGAAGCCCAGCCCCCTGGACACCGCCGGCCCGACCAGGACGACCGCTCCGCCGATCATGAGCGCGGCCGTGCCGCCGAGACCGAAGGAGAGCCCGACCATCCGCCGCCGGCCCGGTGTGATCGGCAACAGCCGGGGCAGCGTCGCGTTCAGGTTGAGATCGGCGACAGCCCCGATCGTCTGCATGACAACCACCAGGACCGTGTCCCGTCCGATCTGGGCGGGCGGGCACAGCCGGGCGGCGATGACCCAGAAGGCCACGCCCAGCGCCGATGTTGCCACGGTCGTGGTCATCAACGCGTTCGCGGTCCGTACCAGGGCCCGTTCCCGGTCGGCCGGGCCGCGGTGGCCGTGGCCGTGGCCGTGGCCGTGGCCGTGGTGTGCGCTCACGTCCATGGTGATACCGGCTGGTCGTCGGTCGGCCGGCGCTCGGTCGACCGGTCGTGAGCTGCCCGGTAACGGGACCGCAGATAACACGCCGGACCAGCGGCCATCCCGGCGAGCTCGTGAAACCAGAGCCGGCGCATGGGCAGTTCGGCTGGAGCGGCCGCGCGGTGACTGGCGGCCGGTGGCCGCCACGGTGTGTCGGTGACCCTGCGGCCGGTCCGTCGCCGACTCGCCCGTAGGTGACCGACCCCGGCGGGGATCGCGACGAGCAGGCCCGGAGCCGTGGCAGGGTCAAGCAGGTACTTGAAGAGGAACGAGGTCAGCCCGGTGCCGTAGCCGAAAAGCTGCCGGCGCAGCGCATCCAGATCGGCCCGGTGACTGTGCCAGACCAGTGCCGCCGGCTCATAGGCGACGGCGTGTCCGGCCAGCAGCAGGCGGACGAAGACGTCGAGGTCCTCGCCGCCGGCCGACGCGGTGCCCGCACCGAGGGCCGCGTCGAAGCCGCCGACGCCACGCAGCGCATCGCGGCGAAACGCCATGTTCGCGCCAGTACCGAACGCCCCCGCGCTGTACGGGTACAGCGGGCCCGGCCGTCGGGACCGATCGAGGTCGAACAGCGCCGGCCGGCAGCTCGTCGCCCATGACACGCGGGCGTCGAAGTACCGTTCCGCCGGGCTGTCCAGAGTGGCCGCGGCGACGAGTCCGGTGACGCAGGCCACATCGGGCCGGCGCTCGAAGCCGCGCACCAGGCCGCGGATCCAGCCGGCGTCCACGGTCACGTCGTCGTCGGTAAAGGCGACGATCTCACCGCTCGCGGCGCTCAGACCCGCGTTGCGCGCCCGTGAAAGCCCTGGCCGCGGCTCCACGACATACCGGAACCGGGGGTCGCCGGCGGTATGGGTGGCGAACATGGTCCGGGTCGCACGGTCGGTCGGCGCGTTGTCGACGATGACGACGTCGAGCCGGGGCCAGTCCAGGGCGCGCAGCGAGACCAGGCTGGTGGCGAGCTGAGTCGGACGGTCACGGGTGCACACCACAACACTGACCGCCGGGGTCGACACCGTCCGGCGGCATGCATGACTGACGGTGATCGGGGGCGCCAGGGCCAGGGCCAGGGCCGGTCCCGGTTCCGGTTCCGGTGCGGGTGCGGGTGCGGGTGCCGGTGCGGGTGCGGGTGCCGGTTCTGGCAGCTGGGCGAGCCCGTCGGCGTCCAGGTGAGCGCGGATGGCGTCGCCGAGCTGACCGGCGGCCAGCGCCCGCACCGTCACGTCATCAAGGACGTCCTCGTCGAGATCGACATGCAGGAAGCCGAGCGGTGTGCCGTGCAGGCGGATCAGGACGCGGGCCTCGCGGTACGGCTCGCCCGCGGCGTCGAGCGGCTCGGGCGGGATGACTGTCGGTGCGGCCAGCTCGACCTCCCCGCACCAGATCAGCCTGTTCGCCGATGCCGACCCACCTGTGGTGGCAGCTGGCGCCGGCCGGTCCAGGAGCGCATTCGCGAGGTAGGCACCCGGACCCCGGACGATCCCGGCCAGCTCCGCGGCGGACAACGATCGTGGATAGCCGTGTTGCTTGCCCAGGTTCTTAGGGCTGTTCGGATCGACCATGTGGCGTAGTCCGTGCGGCGCTCGTCGCAGCAGCTCGCGCCGTTCCCGCGGCCGGGTCAGCAGCCGTTTGGTGACCATCGCACCGAGACCGATGCCGTAGCCGTGCACCTGCCGGCGCAGCTGCGCCTGGCTCCGCCGGTGTGCATGGCGGACCAGCGCGGCCGGTTCGTAGACGAGGGCGTGTCCGGCCATCACCACCGACAGGTGCATGTCGAGGTCCTCGCCTCCGCGCGCACGCGTCCCCGCGCCCAGCCGGATGTCGAACCCGCCCAAGGCCCGCAGCACGTCCGCGCGAAACGCGCTGTTCGCGCCGCTGCCGAACACCCCGGCCGCGAACGGATACAGGAGGTCGTCCCCTCGATGCTCACGAAGGTCGAAGCGGTGGTGTTCGAAGCCCTTCCCGAAGCCACCGAACCGTTCGAAGAGCACCTGGGCGTCGGTGTCGAGCGCGAGCGGCATGATCAGTCCGGTCGCGCAGGCCACCCGCGGGTCGACAAAGCCCGCCAGCAGGAATTCCAGCCAGCGGCGGTCGACCTCGATGTCGTCATCGGTGAACACGACCAGCGGCGTCGAGATCGCGGCGAGACCGGCATTGCGGGCGCGGGAGAGTCCCGCGGCGGGCTCGGCCACGTAGCGGATGTCGGCGAGCCCGGCCCGCCGCAGCAGTGCCGGCACCCCGCTGTCACGCGGTCGGTTGTCGACCACGACGATGTCCGCCGGGCGTACCGTCTGGGCGGTGATGCCCGCCAGCGTGCGGGCCAGTGCCGCTGATGCGCAGCAGGTTGTCACGACCACTGTCGCGGATTGTCCCGGCGACACCGGTCGACACACATCCGACTCACCGAGCCCACCGAGCCCACCGAGCGGCAGGACGGGCGGGACGGTGAGACCGTCGGCACGCAGGTGGGCCGAGATCCGTGCTCCCAGGGCGTCCTCGATCAGGCCGGCGAGCTGGCGCGCCGGCAGTCCGGCCGGGCCGGCCGGGTCGCTCGATACCGCAACCACCCCGAGCGGTCGGCCGTGCAGCCGCACCAGGACGCGCCCCGGCCGCTCGTCGGTGAGCACGGGGATGGGGCCGGACAGTTCGACCTCGTGCAGGGCGGCCGGGCCGTCGGCAAACGGCGACCAACTTCGATCGCGGCGTGCGACGGGCGGGCTGGCGCGCTGCCCGGACCACTCGGGTGATCGCTGGCTGGGGAGGTCCGGTCCGGCCCCGGCACCGGCTCGATCGGTGCCGATGTCGGCTCGATCGGTGGCTACCCGGCGCGTCACCGCGGATCTCCTGCGACCCGGACCACCGCGGGCGCCGGCGCCGGCGGCGGCGGCGATTGCAGCACCCGGGCACGGATCCGGCGAGCTGATCGCCAGGCCCGGGTGCGCAGCAGTTCCCCACCCGGCGCGGGCGGACCGTCCCCGTCCAACCAGCTGCGTAGCCGGGCGTCAGAGGTGCTCGCCGCGACGGTGAGCCGGGCGATGGCCAGGGTGTCGTCGGCCGCGTGCGACAACGCGTTGCGCACCGCGCAGGCGGAGTTGAAGCCTGCCTCGGCGACCGCGGCCCGGGTCCGCCGGTCATAGTTGCCGTGCGGGTAGGCGAACGAGGCGACGGGCGCGCCGGTGCGGCCGGTCAGGTGGCGGCGCGACGTGACGATGTCGTTTTCGAGATCGGGGCCGGCCAGCTCATCGAGGCGTCGGTGGGTGTGGCTGTGCGCGCCGATCTCCACGCCGAGTGCGGCCAGCACGATCAGATCCTGTTCGCGCAGCATTCCCGGTTGGCCGATCCACGATGTCGTCACGTAGACAGTGGCGGCCCCGATGCCCGCGGCCAGCCGCCGGCACGCGGCAAAAGTGTCGGCGTAACCGTCGTCGAACGTGATGACAATCGTGTCCTCGGATGGAGATCCGGCCCGCAGCGCGCCGGCGTACTGCGACACGGTCATCGGTGTGCGGCCGCATTCCGCGATGAAGTGACAATGCCGGTCGAACGCGTCGGTAGTGACCGTCCACCGGCCCAGACCCGGCCGCGGATGGTCGGAAACAGCATGGTAGAGCAGGACGGGGATCATTAAGCGCTCCGGTGCGAATCAGCGACGCGGGTCGCGTTGCCGGAATTTCGCCATGGGAAGTACCGGCCGTGGACATATCCAGCGGTGGTGATTCCCAGACCCGTGACGGTCGCACCCACGCGCGTCCAGTGGCGGGGTGCGCCGAGATCGCGGTATAGCGCCCGGGGGAGAACCCGGCGTATGTAGTCCTTCTCGCTGGCCAGCGCCGCGTTGTCGCCGACGTTGCGGGCCACCGCGGCCTTGGACAGGCCCTCGGCATAGCAACGGGCCCGGAAGTACCGCCAGGTTGTGCGTTCCCGGGTGACGCGGTGGCCTACCCGCGCCAGCGGCTGGTAAAGCAGGACCGCGGTCGGATCGTATGCGCGCAGCCGGATTGCGAACTCGGTCTCCTCACAGCCCAGCGGTCGGGCACCGAGGCGACCGAGTCCGTCGGTAAAGCCACCCACCTGATCGAAGACCGTTCGCCGGAATGACATGCCGGCACCGATGGGGTTTCGGACCGGTGCGCTGGCCGTGGGCAGTCCGGTGTAGCTGCATCCGACCACCCAGTCGAATTCCGGTGGGAACCATGATGGGCGGTTCGACGGCCAGCGCGGCTCGGCCAGCCCGCCGACACCAGCGATGGTCGGGTCGGAATACGGAGCCAACAGGTGCGCCAGCCACGCCGGTTCAGCCTCGGCGTCGTCATCAAGGAAGGCGATGACGTCGCCGGTGGCGGCCGCGATACCGGTGTTACGGGCTCCGGACAGACCCTGGTGGCCGTTGTTGACCATGACATTGACGCCGGGCAGGCCGGCTGCCGCACGTCGGTGCAGCTCGCGGTTGTGGTCAATGACGACGATGATTTCGTGGGCGGGAGCGGTCTGGGCCGAAAGGCTCGCCACGGCCCGTTCCAGATCCGCCCACCGGTCTTCGGTGTATGCGCAGATCACGACGGACGCACATGGTGTGGACCGGCCGTCGACGGCTGTCATGCGTAGCTCGCCGAGGTGGTGCCGGCCAGGTCGGGGTGGTCGCCGGTGCCCTGCTGGTGGGGGCTGCCCGCGGTCGACGTACCAGGCGTACCAGGCGTACCAGGCGTACCAGGCGTACCAGGCGTACCAGGGGAGACGACGGTGCCGTGCGCGGCGGCCCGAGCGACTGGAACGTCGTGCCGACGTAGCCGCTCGGACACGATCGTGCGCAGTACCCGCAGCCCGTCGCTGCCGGCTCGCAGGTTTGACTCGCCGTGAACACGGGGCTGCTCGAAACTGCCCACCTCGGTGATGCGCAGGCCAGCCATTGCCACCCGCAGCATGATCAATGTTTCGATCTCAAAGCCGTCACCCCATTGGCGAACTCCGCCATGCCGGCCGGGCTCGAGCCCCAGCGCGGGTAGGCATGCGCGGGAGAAGGCGTTGTAGCCATAGCAGAGATCGGTGAAGCGTCGGCGGAACAACAGATTGGCCAGGACGCACAGGCCGCGGTTTCCCAGCCGGCGGGTGCGGGTGATGTCAGCGCTGCCACCGCCGTGGGCGAAGCGCGTTCCCTTGGCGAAGTCCGCTCCGTTCCGAAGGGCGTCGAGGAAGTCTGCGATCTCACCGGGATCCGCCGAACCGTCGGCGTCCAGCATGACGATGAAGTCGCCGGTGGCGGCGGCGAAGCCGCAGGCAAGAGCGTTCCCCTTACCGCGTCGTGTCTGGTGCACGACGACTGTGTCAGGGCGGAGTTCGCATGCGATCCGCACGGTGTCGTCACTGGACCGGCCGTCCACCAGGATTATCTCCGCGTCCGGTGGCAGCCGGCGGAAGACGTCGGGTATGTTTTTCGCCTCGTTGAGCGTTGGAATAACGATGCTAACCGAGAGAGGGGCCACTGGACGCCGCAACGTCTCGAACAACGGATATCCTCCGATTTAGGCCACGGGGAAACGGGTTGTAGCGGAGTCGACCGGTCTCGCGAGCATGCCCTTGGCTCCGGGCGCGCGAGACAAACGTCTTTGCAGGGTGCTAACTACCGGCCGGGCGGCCGGTACCGTCGTGGGAGATTTCCGTTCCCGGGGCGTGCTTCGGACGCCAGCTGTCCGACCCAGGGACCTCGGCCGCCGGCGATGCGACAGAACCACGATCGCATCGCCTTTGGCCCTCCGGCGCGGGTGACGCGACAAACGACGTGCGTTCCGTCGCCGGTTACCGGGCGAGTTCCCGGGCGAGCGTTGCCCATCCGACAGTTGATTTACAGCAGAAGTCTGGTTGACGTTCGGATCTGCGTCCGTGCACCGTTGCCCCCTCGTGCGTGTCTGTGCCGTCCGCGATCGTGTGCCACCAGCTGTCGTCATCTTTGGACAGCGCGTATCTCGGCACGGGAAACGTACCACATTCCATCACTGCTAGTGGTTGATTCATCGCCAAGGGGTGACGGCTGCGGGTGTCGCGGAGTGTTCGTGTTGTTTAATCATGCCGAGAATTCCTGTGATCCGACCGTGATCCGACCGCGCCCTACTGGCCCGTGGCGGGGATGCGGAGATGTTGCGGAGGTTTCCAGTTGTTTCTACGGTGATGGAGAAAACGAAGAAAAACGTGTCGCCGGCCGCCCCACCGGTGAGTCCGGCGGTCGGCGCCCAGGCAGTGGCAGCCGCTGTGCTCGGGATCGGCTCGGGATCGGCTCGGGTCGTTCGGGCCGGTCAGCCGCGTCGGCGGGAGCGGACGCGAGAGAACGCCGGGCACGGACACTGTCCGCAGTCAGAGCCACGCCGGTAATGTTGATGATTGTCACGAAGATGGCCGCAGCGGCAGGTGACCCACCACCTGGTCAGGCGGTCCCGAGGTTCACGGGGCGCATTGCTCGGCACACTGGAAACGGTACCGGATATCTGTGGGCCGCTGCCCTGGCGTTGCCGAGGGCTCGCACCGCTTCCGCTTCCGTCTCCGGGTCGTGATCGGCTTAACCTGCCGGCCGGCGGCGATTCCCCGGGGGGTTCTGCGCCCGCTCGCGGTCGCGGCGGGCGACCCGGGCGTGACGTGCCCGAACCGTCGCTATGAGGACGACGGCGAAAAATCCGATGAGAAGCACGGGGGCTCGTAGGATCAGATCGGAGCTGATACTGATTACCTTGCTCTTCATGCCGCTACCGACGCCGCCGGATGCCGGGTGCGCAAATCCGATACCGATGGCGATCAGCGCATAAACGAGCGGCGGCGTGATAACGATTCCGAGCAGGTCGTCGGGATGTACCCGGGTGGCGGCCAGGACGCAACCGGCGACGAACAGAACGCCGAATACCACTCCCAGAGAGCCGGCCAGGACCACGTCGATGGCCGCCCCGGTCGTTCCGGCAAGGAGGACCAGGAGCGCGGCTCCGAGCACGGTCAAGCCGCGCCGACTGCCCGTAACCACGGTGGGCGTTCCTGCGCCGCCTCGCCGCGGTGGAAGCCGTCCGCGTTGTCCAGTCGGGCCCCCGGTCCGGCCGGGGGGACCGGCCGACGGGCGAGGCGGCGGCGAGCTCACCTGGGCAAGGTACCGCCCGGAGCTCGGCCGCGTGTCACCGGCGAGTTGTGTCACCCTGTGATACAGCCGCTGGCATTACTTTCGGTGCAGGTCTAGAAGCTTTAGGCAAGGTATCCGGCCGTCAATCGACCGGCCCCGCGACGCCGCGTCCCTATTGCCGGGCGCTCTAGGCGCTCCTGGTTACCGGTGGCTCCTCGGCGCTGCCGGCGAGTTCCGCCGCGGACAGGGCGCGTACGCCGGCTTCCACCCGCGACGGTGTCGGCAGCACGGTGTCCACCACCTCCATTGCGGCAAGCCGGCGCGCCGGCACCAGGACGCGGCTCTCCAGCGATCCGACCGCGGCGTTGAAGTCGGTCACGGTCCGGCCGAGCGAACGGCCGAGCCTGTCCACGTGCTCGCCGAGGGTGCCAAGACGGGTGTATAGATCCCTGCCCAGTTCGAAGATCTCCCGGGTGCGGGTGGTGAGTGCCTCCTGCGTCCATGCGTGGGCGACAGTCCGCAGCATCGCGATGAGGGTGGTGGGCGTCGCGATGATGACCTTCTTGCCGGCGGCGTACTCCAGTAGGGCCGGGTCCTTGTCCAGCGCGGGAGCGAGAAACGCCTCGGCGGGTACGAACAGCACGACGAACTCCGGACTTGTGGAAAAATGCCGCCAGTACGCCTTCGCCCCGAGCGCGTCCACATGGGCGCGCAGATGCCGCGCGTGGGCGGCGAGCCGTTCGTCGCGAGTGGTCTCGTCCGGTGCCTCGGTGGCCTCGAGAAACGCGACCAGGGGCACCTTCGCGTCCACAATGACGGTCCGGTTGCCTGCCAGGTGAACGACCATGTCCGGTCGCCGCACGCCGTCATCTCCGGTGACGGTGGGTTGTTCGGTGAAGTCGCAGCGGGCGATCATCCCGGCGACCTCGGCCACCCGACGGAGCTGCATCTCCCCCCACGCCCCTCGGGTCTGGGGTTTGCGCAGGGCCGTGACCAGAGCGGCGGTCTGCGTTCGCAGGCCTTCGGATGCCTGCTGGACGCCCCGGACCTGCTCGACGAGGGTCGCGTACGCCTCGATGCGCGCGGTCTCCAGGTCCGCCAGCCGGTGCTCCATTTTTCCGAGCACCTCCCGCAGCGGGCTGACCAGATGCTCGACGGCTATCCGGCGTTGCTCGAGGTCTCCGGCGGTGTGTGCGCCGGCCTCCTGGAAGCGGACCGAGGCGAGCTCGAGAAACTGACGGCTGGCGCTCTCCAACGCCCGTGCGGACAGGGCCTGGAACGACTCGGCCAGGCGCTGCTGGCTCTGCTCGACCAGGCTCAGACGTTCGGCCGCGGATCGCCGTTCGTAGTCCAGGGCGGTACGCATGCCCGCGACATCAGCCTCGGCCAGTGCCGCCCGCTCCCGGGCGGTCTCTTCTGACCGCCGCAGCAACTCGCGCTCGCGGATGGCGAGGTCGCGCTCGGCCGTCGCCGTCGCGACGCGGATGTCGCCGGCCCGGCGGCCCGCGGCGAAACCGCCGGCGACCCCCAGCAGCAGGCCGAAGAGGAAGAGCAGCATGCTCCCGACGTCCATGGTGGACAGGCAATCATGGACGTCCGACACTTTTCCGGCGGCGCTCTCGGCTGACCTTCGGCCTGCCGTCGGCGGGCGCGGCTGCCGGGAAGCTCCAGGGTGGGTTCAGATGGTCGCTCGTAGTGCTGCTACTCGTAGTGTTGCTATTGGGCGATACCGCCGGCGTCGGCGCCGGCTACCAGCGGATGGATCTGAAACTCGCCGCAGAAGCTGAGTGCCCGCGCCAGTTGAAGGCTGCGTGTCTCGCCCGGTGGCGTCACCGTGAGGCCGATGTAGTCCGGGCAACTGCCCTGGGTTCCCATGGGAACGACGGTCCACTCCAGGCCGGCGGAGGCGGTGCCGTCCGGCGCCAGCACGACCTGGGATCGTGGCGTTTGCGGGAAGATGGAGCCGACGCTGCTGCGGGTGGCGTCCGCAGCGTGCTGACCATTGGTGCCCGAGGCGGCGACACCCGGGTAGCCGGTGAGCGCGCAGGGGCTCTTCGTCGTGTTCCTGAAGACGAGGACGAGACCGTGGTGGCCCATGGCGCTTCCGCCGGCTGGTGCCACCGTGGACAGCGTCAGGCCCGGTGTGGCGCAACGCGCCGGCGTGGCCGGCTGACCCGTATCGGCCCCGCCCGTCGTGCCGGTCGTCGCAGCGCCGGTCGTCGCAGGGCTGGTCGTCGCAGCGCTGGTCGTCGTGCCGGTGGTAGCGCCTGCGGGACCGGGCGTGTCCGCGGCGGTGACATTCCGGGCCGCGTCGCTGGTGCCGGTATGGCCCGAACCCGTGCCGCTGGAACCCGCGCAGGCGACACCCGCGGTCGCACACACGACAACGGCTACGACTGTCATCGACAACCGGCTCCCGGCAACCCTCACACCACCCAGGATCGCGCGTCGTGGGTGCTCACGACAGCTCTTTGGCGTGGTCTGTTGGTGGTCTGTCAGTGGTCTGTCAGTGGTCTGTCAGTGGTCTGTAAGTAGGTTGACTATCGATTTTAGCTGGTTTTGGCGAGCGCCGGACGGCCGCGCGCCCGCTCGACCCGACCGTCTCGTCGGGTCGGGGGCTGACCCCCGACCCGACCGGATACCGCCGCTGCCGGCCCACCCCGTAGACTGCGACGTCATGGGCTTGTCGATCGGGATCGTCGGACTACCCAACGTCGGCAAGTCGACCTTGTTCAACGCGTTGACCCGCAACGACGTCCTGGCCGCGAACTACCCGTTCGCCACCATCGAGCCGAACGTCGGCGTCGTCGGCGTGCCGGACCCCCGTCTGGATCGGCTCGCCGAGGTATTCCACAGCGCCCGCACGGTGCCGGCGACGGTCAGCTTCGTCGACATCGCCGGGCTGGTGCGCGGCGCCTCTGAAGGTCAGGGCCTCGGCAACAAGTTCCTTGCCAACATCCGCGAGTCGGACGCGGTCTGTCAGGTCGTTCGTGTCTTCTCCGACCCCGACGTCGTCCATGTCGACGGTCGCGTCGATCCGGCGGATGACATCGCCACGATCAACACCGAGTTGATCCTCGCTGACCTGCAGACCATTGACGCGCGCCTGCCCAAGCTGGAGAAGGAAGCGCGGGCCGACAAGGGCAGGCAGACCATGCTGGTCGCCATGAAACACGCCCGGGAGGTGCTGGACGCGGGCCGCACCCTCTCGTCCGAGCCCGGTGTCGACCGGGCCGCGCTCCGGGAGCTGTTCCTGCTCACCGCCAAGCCCTTCCTGTACGTGTTCAACGTGGACGAGGACGTCCTCGCCGATGACGGCCGGCGTAAGGAGCTCGCGGCGCTGGTCACCCCGGCCGACGCGGTGGTGCTGTGCGCGAAGGTCGAGGCCGAGCTGACCGAACTTCCCGACGACGACGCCGCCGAACTGCTCGAGGCCCTCGGCCAGACCGAGAGCGGCCTGGCGCAGCTGGCCAGGATCGGCTTCCACACGCTGGGTCTGGCGACCTACCTCACGGCGGGGCCGAAGGAAGCACGGGCCTGGACGATCAAGGTTGGTGCGACCGCCCCGGAGGCGGCGGGTGTCATCCACACCGACTTCCAACGTGGGTTCATCAAAGCCGAGGTCGTTTCGTTCGCGGACCTGATGGCGGCTGGGTCGATGGCCGCCGCCCGGGCTGCCGGGCGGGTCCGCATCGAGGGTAAGGACTACGTCATGGCCGACGGCGACGTCGTGGAGTTCCGCTTCAACGTCTAAACAGACGGTATCCGTGCAGGTCACAAGCCTGTTTCCGCTGGTTGACGGAAGCCTGGTCGCCGTGCCGGTGCCGGGAGAGGCTGTGCGCCGCACTCCCGGCACCCGTCGTCGCCGGTTGTCGGGTGGTTGTCCCGACTATTGACCCGATGCGGCTGTTTGCCCGCAGAACGGTGCCGGCTGCTGGACGTCGAACGCGGTGCCCTTGTTGTTGATCCGCAGGAAGGTGTAGCACGGCGAGGCGCTCTGATACTTCGCCATGTCGGCGGCTGGTGTGACCAGACCGCCGGCGTCGTAGTCGTGGACCTGCCGCAGTCCGCTGATGAAGGACTGGCGGGTGGGGCAGGGGCCCGCGGTCTGGAGCCCGCGAATGAACATGTCGGCACTGATCCAACCGCTGAGGGCGAGGCTCTGTGTCGGTGGTTGGAGCTGTGGGGCGTAGGCCGTCATCCCGGCGACGAACGCCTTGTGAGCGGGTAGGTTCTCCTCGAAGGGCGCGACGTTCACGAACACGTAGGTCCCGGCCAGTTGGGTGCCGTACTTGGTGAGTATCCCCTGGTCGTACCCGGACGGGGACATCGAGACCCGCAGCGGGACCTGTGCCCGGTTGACCGCGGTAGTGATGTTGGTGAAGGCGTCGACGGTCAGTGCCCCGGCGAGTGTGTCGACACCGAAGTTCTTGATCTTGGCGGCGATCGTGGCCGGGTCCGTCCCGGTCGCTGAGATCTGGTCGGTGTAGACCACGTCGACGCCCGCAGCCTTCATGCTCTCGGTCATCTTCTGGGCGAAGGTGGCCGATGCTTCACTGAACGCGATGCGTAGCACCGCGGCCTTCTTTCCGCCCTGGCTTTTCGCAAATGTTCCCCACGTTGTCGGTGCCGGGCCGTCCGTGAGGTAGTTCGACCAGGTGAACATGTTGTCGTTCTTGCTCCAGAGGGTTTCCGCCGAGACACCGACCACCGGGATGCCGTTCGTGTGCAGGTAGTCGGCTGAACCGGAGGCGACGTTGCTCGCCTCGACCATGCCGAAGACCTGTGACTTTTCGATGAGTCCGGTTGCCACGGCGCGGTTCGTGGCCGGGTCGGAACCGTCGTCCGCCCAGTCGTAGGCAAGTTGGCGACCATATACGCCGCCCTTGCTGTTCTCCACTCCGAACCTCGCGTCGACACCGGCCCGGAAATCGGCGAACTGCGGTGCCGCGGGGCCCGAAGAAGGGAAGATCAGCCCGGCGTTGGCCGTGGTCGGACTGATCCCGGGAGTCGAGCAGGCCGTCGTTGCCGACGCGCTCGGTGCGTCGCCGCTGCCACCGCCGCAGCTTGCGGCCAACACAAGGGTGACAACAGCCATGACCGGCCGCCGACCAAACGGAATGCGATGCCGCACGGCAAGCCTCCACGAGCCGAGAATGTCTCGTCGCGCTGATCCAGTCTGACGCTGGGGCGACCTTCGTAAGATCAAAATATCTGGTAGATCAATTCGAATATATAATTCATATCACTTAGTTGCGATCAGTTGTTCGGGGGGTGCCCAGGTCAGGGCCTTGTTGGTCCGAAGACACGGTCGCGGCTGGGGCACAGCTGGGGCGCCGGCGATCGCGTCGAGCGACTCTCGCCGCGAGATTGATCGCAATGCCCGGGGTGTGCCAGGTGGTATGTCTGCCAGCTTTTGTCGGATTAGCTCCGAATGCCGGCACGCGTCACCGCCGGGATGCGTGGGCGAGCCCGGCTCATGGGGCGCCTGGCACACCGCTGATCAGCGGTGCGCCGGACCTGTTACTGATTTTCTGGCCGCGAACCTACCTCGTCGGGTCCGCAATGCCGTGTTGACGCAGAATGTCGGAGATCCGGGAGGCCAACACGATGTCGAGGTCCGTGACGCCGCCGTGTGAATGCGTCCAGACTGTGAAAGTTGTCACATCATGCGCCCGGTCGACGACGGGGTGGTGGTTCATTTTGTTCGCCACGATCGAGATTTTCTCGATCGCCTCGTCCGAGGTCTCGTCGTCCATGGTGACCTTACGCACAATTGTCGATGTGTCACCGGTCCAGCCCGGTAGCTCGCCGAGCGCCTCGGTAACCCGGTCCGCATCCAGCTTGGTGGGCATGAAATGGCCTCCGTCCGGTTTGCCGGGCGCCTTCGGTGGTCGCCGCCCGGATGCTGCGGGCCCTCCTCGCGACGGGAAACTCCCCGTCATTACAGTGTGGTCGGTCATGGGGGCGGCAGGCATCTCGCGGGTCGTGGTGGCCGCGGCACTTCTTGATGCCAGCGGTCGCGTGCTGGCGTGCTGCCGGCGCGGGCCGCCCGAGCTCGCCGGCGGCTGGGAGTTCCCCGGGGGCAAGGTCGAGCCAGGCGAGGACGAGGTGAGCGCGCTGGTGCGCGAGTGCCGCGAGGAGCTCGGTGTCGACATCGAGGTGGGTGCGGTCCTGGGTGAGGTCGCGCTGCCGGCGGTCGGCTGGGTGCTGCGGGTGTGGTTCGCCCGGATCATCGACGGCGAGCCGCGTCCGATCGCGCATTCGGAGTTGCGGTGGCTCGCATCGCACGAGCTTGACGACGTACCGTGGCTTTCGCCTGACGTTCCGCTGGTCGAAGATCTTCGCGGCAGGCTGGCGGCGGGCACGTCGGGAGTATGGGGCGATACGTAACATTAACGGATGGTGTTGATAAGTAAACCTTCCGTTGATTTTCAAGGTGCGGTCTCCCGGGTCCGTACCATGGGGGCAGACCTCGCCAGAGGCGAGCCGGAACGGGTCGATCTACTGCTGCCCGTGCCCGGCACCTGGGCTGTCCCGTCGGGCCGGATCCAGCGGCCAACGTCATGATTTCAGCACCATCTGTCCAGTAACACCAGCCCCGGGGCCGCTGCCCCACGTCCGTACCGGAGTCCGCCACCGTGTCCGTCCGCGCCGACCTGCGTAACGTCGCGATCATTGCCCACGTCGACCATGGCAAGACAACCCTCGTCGACGCGATGCTGCGGCAGTCCGGCGCCTTTGGTGACCATGCCGAGGCCACGGATCGTGTCATGGACTCGATGGATCTCGAACGCGAGAAGGGCATCACGATTCTCGCGAAGAACACCGCCGTTCAGCACGGCGACGTCACGATCAACATCGTTGACACCCCCGGCCACGCGGACTTCGGTGGGGAGGTCGAGCGCGGCCTGTCCATGGTCGACGGTGTGGTGCTGTTGGTCGACGCGAGCGAGGGTCCGCTGCCGCAGACCCGGTTCGTCCTGCGTAAGGCGCTGGAGGCCCGGCAGCCGGTCATTCTGGTCATCAACAAGGTGGACCGCTCCGACGCCCGGATCGCCGAGGTCGTCGACGCGACCTACGAGCTCTTCCTCGATCTGGACGCGGACGAGACCCAGATCGAATTCCCGATCGTCTACTGCAACGCCAAGGCGGGGCGGGCCTCGCTGAACCGGCCGGAGGACGGCGACAACCCCGACTCGCCTGACCTCAAGCCGTTGTTCGACGTGTTGCTTGAGTCGGTCCCGATGCCGGCCTACGACCCGCAGGCGCCCTTGCAGGCACTGGTCACCAACCTCGACGCCTCCCCCTACCTCGGCCGTCTCGCGCTGTGCCGGGTGCACAACGGGACGCTTCGCCGTGGGCAGAGCGTGGTGCTGTGCCGCGCGGACGGCCGCACCGACCGGGTGAAGATCAGCGAGTTGCTGGTCACGAAGGCGCTGGAGCGGGTGCCGGGCGAGGAAGCCGGACCGGGCGACATCATCGCCATCGCGGGCATCCCGGACATTATGATCGGTGAGACGCTGGCCGATCCCGAGGACCCTCGGCCGCTGCCCGTGATCACCGTGGACGAGCCGTCGATCAGCATGACCATCGGTATCAACACCTCGCCGCTCGCGGGCAAGTCCGGGACGAAGCTGACCGCGCGGCTGCTGCGCAACCGGTTGGATGCCGAACTGGTCGGCAACGTCTCCATCCGGGTGCTGCCGACCGAACGCCCCGACACCTGGGAGGTCCAGGGTCGCGGGGAGCTGGCACTGGCGATCCTGGTCGAGCTGATGCGCCGCGAAGGCTTCGAGCTCACCGTCGGCAAGCCGCAGGTCGTCACCAAGGAGGTTGACGGGAAGCGGCACGAACCGGTGGAGCGGCTCACCATCGACGCACCCGAGGACTACCTCGGGACGCTCACCCAGCTGCTCGCGGTGCGTAAGGGTCGGCTCGAGGAGATGGTCAACCACGGCACCGGCTGGATCCGGATGGAGTACCGGGTGCCGGCCCGCGGGCTCATCGGCTTCCGGACGGAGTTCCTGACCGAGACCCGCGGCACCGGGCTGATGCACCATGTCTTCGACTGCTACGAGCCCTGGTTCGGGGAGCTGCGCACCCGCGCGACGGGTTCGATGGTGGCCGACCGCACCGGCGTGGCCACCGCGTACGCCCTCTACAACCTCGGCGAGCGCGGCACCCTTTTCGTGGGTCCGACCACCGACGTCTACGAAGGCATGATCGTCGGGGAGAACTCGCGCGCGGACGACATGGACGTGAACCCCACCAAGGAGAAGAAGCTCACCAACATGCGGTCCTCCACCGGGGACGAGCTGGTGCGCCTCTCCCCACACCGGCAGCTGTCCCTGGAGCAGGCCCTGGAGTTCTGCCGTGAGGACGAATGCGTGGAGGTCACTCCCGGGCCGGTCCGGATGCGCAAGGTCGCGCTGACCGCGGCGGAACGCGAGAAGCTCCGGTCCCGTCGCCGCGCCAACTGAGCGGATCCAGGGACAGCTGAGCGGATCCAGGAACGGGTACCCGGCCTACCGCGGAAGGATCTCCGGCGCGGCGCACGGCCCACACGTACGGGCCCTCACACACGGCCCACACGCGGCCCACACACGGCACGAGTGGAAGGTAGACGTACATCCGGTGTCCGATTTGCGGTTTTCTGGGATGTCAACCTTCCACTCGTCACGGCGGTACAGCTGACAATATAATGATCTTCTCGTTGCGGCGATCAACGTTGCCCGGTGAACCCGCGGGGGCCGGGTGCGAGCCGGATGTCGCCGGAGTCCTTCGAGCTCTTGAAGTTCCGCACACGTAGGCCGGTCAGCATGACGTCCTCCTCGAACGATCTCCGTTCATCCTCGCAGAGCGTGGATGGCGGGCCCTGTCACCGGTGCGTGTACCGACCCGTAGGGTCGTGGATGTGACTGCTACCGCTGTGGAGACCGGGTCCGGGCCGCACTCCGCTGAGCTGCCGGCGCGGCGGGTGCTGTTCGTGCACGCCCACCCCGACGACGAGGTGATCGGGACTGGGGTGACCATGGCGTCCTACGCCGCCGATCCCGACACCCACGTCACCCTCGTCACCGCCACACTCGGGGAGATGGGCGAGGTGCTGGTCCCGGAGCTGATCGGCCTGCGGGCGGACCGGGGCGACCAGCTCGGCGGGTACCGCATCGGCGAGCTCGCGCGCTCCTGTGCGGTGCTCGGTGTCACCGATCATCGCTTCCTCGGTGGGCCGGGTCGGTGGCGTGACAGCGGCATGATGGGTACGCCCGGAAACGACGATCCGCGCAGCCTGTGGCAGGCGGATCTCGACGAGGCGACCGCGGCGCTGGCCACGATTGTCCGCGAGGTCCGCCCACAGGTGCTGGTCACCTACGACAGCAACGGGGGATACGGCCATCCCGACCACATCCGGGCGCACGAGTTGACCGTGCGGGCGTTCGATGCGGCCGCGGATCCCTCCTTCGCCCCGGACACCGGGCCGCCGTGGCAGCCGGTGAAGCTCTACCAGACCGCGATCACGAGGTCGATGATCCAGGCTGGGATCGACTACTTCCGCTCGACGGGTAGCGGGCGTCAACTGTTCGACGGTGTGGAGTCGGCGGACGATGTACCGATGGCGGTATCGGACGACGTCGTGACCACCGAAGTAACCTCACCCGCTCACTTTGAGGCGAAGGTGGCGGCCATGCGGGCACATGCCACCCAGATGACGACGGACGGTTTCTTCTTCGCCCTGGCCGACGGCATCGGCCACCGGGCCTGGGGTACCGAGCACTACATCCTCACCCGGGGTGAGCGCGGACCGGGTTCCGGCCCGCATGGGCGGGAGACCGACCTCTTCGCCGGACTCGACCTCTGAGAACCTCTTCGGTGTGAATCAGGACAGCGGTCGTGTCGAGTGCGAACCGTCCCGACTCTTCCTGGGGTCGGCCTACACGTTCGGCTGGCTGGCCGGTCTCGCGCTCGGTTTCTACGGGGTGTTCCTCGTCCCGGCGGGCCCGCGTCCCGGCGGGATCCTGATGTCGGCCGGAGTGTTCCTGGCGCTGGTCGGAAACGTCGGGGTGGCGATGCTGGTGCGGTGGCTCACCGGCACCCGCCTTGGCGCCATGATTGTTCTTGCGGCCTGGATTCCGATCGTGTTGGTGTTCGCCAGCTCGCGTCCTGAAGGTGATCTCCTCTTGCGGGCGAGTACCGCCGGATATCTGTTTCTGGTCATCGGCGCGACGGCTCCGGTTGTCGTCGCGGTGATCGGCTCGCCCCGTCGCGGGCTGTCAGCAATACCGGCGTCACGGTCCGGCTCCAGGCCCGGGTCTAGACCCGGGTCAGGACCCGGGTCCTGACGGGATGCATATCAGCGTCCGCCGAGAAAGTGCGGCGGGCTCGGATGTGCCAGTTGTCACGACCGGGCAGGAGGGGACGTGTCAGTGCCCTACGGGAGTAGCGTGTTCGCGTGGCCGTCGATCCGGACGCCTTCCGCCGGGCGGTCGGGCGTTTCGCAACAGGTGTCACGGTTATCACCACCGTTCTCGACGGCCAGCCGTTCGCGGTCACCGCGAACTCGTTCACCTCCGTGTCGCTCGACCCGCTGCTGGTGCTCGTCAGCGTCCGCAAGACGTCCCGCTTTCACGCGCCGGTTCTCGGTGCGGGCGTCTGGGGCGTTTCCGTACTCGCCGCTGACATGCAGGACGCGTCCCGTTTCTTCGCCAGCCAGAACCGGTACGACGCGACGACCCTCTTCGGGAACTGGAAGCACTCCGTCGGGTCAGTGACCGGTGTGGTCCTGCTGGACGACGCGCTCGCTGCGTTCGAGTGTCGTACGGTCCTCACCTACGAGGGTGGTGACCATACGCTGCTGCTCGGTGAGGTCGTGGCGCTGGACGGATCCGGCCGGGACGTACCTCCCCTGCTGTTCTACGAGGGGACATACCGGGCACTGGCCGCCGGCTGATCCGTCCACCATCAGTTCAGGCGGGCGCGGGCGGCGCGTGCAGCCTCGCGGGCCGCGGCGGCAGCGGCCGGTTCCGGGGACGCGACCGCGTCGGCGAAGGTCGCCAGATCGTCGGCGCCGCCGCGGAAGTCACCGAGGCGGGCGCGCAGCTCGCCCCTTTCCCGAAGCAGGTGGGTCGGATGGTGGGGCAGCAACAGGGACAGTTCGACGGCCCACAGGCGGGTCGCGACGGCCTCCGACCGTGCCGCCCAGACCCGGATGTTGCCCAGCACCCGCATGAGCAGGTCTGTTGCATTCATCGGTTCGAGGTGGGACCGGGTGAACGCGACGCCGGCGGAGCGGACCTTCTCCGCCGCCTCGTGCACGGTGATCATCCGGCCGCCGGCGAACGGGTCGACCAGCACCTGGCGCTCGGGCGAGCCGACACCGACGATGACGTGGCCGGGCAGGCCGATCGGGTAGGCGGGGACGCCGAGCCGGTGGGCGACCTCCGTCCACACGATCGACAACAGGATCGGCAGGCCGTGCCGGCGGCGGAGTACCGAGGTGAGCAGGGACGCGTGCAGACTGTCGAAGTCGCCCGCGTCACCGTGGAAGCCGGCCCGCGTTCCCAGCGTCTCCCGCAGGATCTCGGCGGCGGTCCGCACGTCCAGCCCGGCGAGCGTCCGTCGGGCGACGGGTCCGACGGTGGGTCCGACGGTGGGTCCAACCGCGGGTCGGTCGCCCGCGGGTCGGTCGCCCGTGGCGCCCACCTCGCTCGGCGTGATGCCCAGGAGGCTGCCGGCGTCCGCGGCGAGGAGGTCGAATCGGCCCAGCTCGCGTCCCGGGTCGATCTCCGGTTCGACCTCGGCCGCGATCAGCATGCAGGCCAGGCCGACATCGATCGGATCCTGTCGGACGATGTCGGCGAACTGACGTCGTGTTCGGGCACTCATTGCGGATTCGCCTCCGTCTGCCCAGCGCTTTGTCCAGCGCTCTGTACTGCGCTCTGTACTGCCTTCGGCTCGGCCCTCTGCACGTCCGGTTCTACCGTCGGTTCTACCGCCGGTTCTACCGTCGCCGGTCCGGCGGATGATCTGCGGACCGGCGCTGGCGGCACCCGCCGACCTGCAACGAGATCATCTTCGGCCACCGTCACGATGGAACCGTCTCTGGTCCGTATCGTCAGACGTCGATCGGTCCAGGACAACAGGTGCCCGACGACGTCGGTCAGCGGCAACGGACCGGCGACCCGCCGGCGTACCGAGACTCTGGCGCCGGTGTCAGCAGGAGTGATACGGACGACATACACGACAAGCGAACGCCCTTGTTGTCGACACAGAACCGTTGAGGTCGATACTAGGGAATCAGTCGCCCGTGAGCCGAGGAGGAACAACCGGTGACCTACGTCATCGCGGAGCCCTGCGTCGATGTCAAGGACAGGGCCTGCATCGAGGAGTGCCCGGTCGACTGCATCTACGAAGGCGGACGGATG
>NZ_CAUVXI010000048.1:0-3196 GCF_963555845.1 Protofrankia sp. Cas8
CGCGGCGCCCGTTGACAGGTGACTAAATGGTCACCTATCTTCGAGGGCGTGGACGCGGTGTTCAGAGCGCTGGCCGATCCGACGCGGCGGGCACTGCTCGACGAGCTCTTCCGGGAGGACGGGCAGACGTTGAGCGCGCTCGAGGCGCGGTTCGACATCACCCGTTTCGGCGTGATGAAGCACCTCAAGCAGCTTGAGGAGGCGGGCCTGGTGGTCACCAGGCGGCGCGGACGAGAGAAGCTCCATTTCCTGAACCCGGTCCCGATCCGGCTCGTCCACGACCGGTGGGTGAGCAAGTACGCCGAGCCCTGGGCCGCTGCGCTCAGTGGCATCAAGCAGCGACTGGAGAATTCCATGGAGAAGGTTTTCGAGATCTACATCCGCACCACCCCGGAGCGGCTGTGGGAGGCGATCACCGATCCCGAGATCAGGAGCAAGTACAACTTCGGCGCGAGGGTCATCTCGGACTGGACACCGGGCTCGCGCTACGAGATGAGCGCGCCGGGCGCACCCGGCCCGCTCGGCGAGGGGGAGAACCTCGAGATCGACCCGCCGCGCCGGCTCGTCCAGAGCGCAACCATGCTCTGGAGCGACGAGGTGAAGAGTGAGGGCACCTCCAGAATCACCTGGGAGATCGAACCGATCGGCGACTCGTGTCGCCTGACCGTCACCCACGACCAGTTGCGCGAGGGCGCGAACGAGGAGCTCTACGGCGGCTGGCCGATGATCCTGTCGGGCCTGAAGACGTGGCTGGAGACCGGCGAGCTGCTTACCACCCCGGGATCCCTGATGTACTCCTGAGCCGGCTCCTACCGTGAATCTCGCCGTGAATCCTGCCCTGAACCTCGCCGTGAACCTCGCCGTGAATCCTGCCGGCGGTGCGACCGGGCGTGGCGGCTGCCGGGGGAAATACACTCTCTCGGCATGACTGTGGTTCTGCCCAAAGGCGGGAACGTGGTGCTCTCGCCGCGGGTCGGGCGAGTCTGTGTCGTGCTCGACTCCGCCGCCGGGCCGGCATTGGACGCCAGCGCGCTGCTGCTCACGGCTTCCGGCCGCGTCCGCAGCGACGCAGACTTCGTCTTCTACAACCAGCCGCGCTCGGTCGAGGGTGCTGTGACTCTTGCGGCGCGGTCCGGGCGGCAGGAGACGGTCACCGTCGACCTGGCCCGGCTACCACCGGAGATCTCAACCGTTGTCGTCGCCGTGTCGACCGACGGCCAGCCGGTCGGCGCGGTGCGCGGTCTGCATGTCCGGGTCCATGAGGCGCCCGGAGCCGGCGCGACACCCGCACCCGGTTCGGAGATCGTCCGGTTCGAGATCACCGATGCGGGCGCCGAGACGGCGTTCGTCCTGGGTGAGCTCTACCGGCGGTCCGGCCAGTGGAAGTTCCGCGGGGTGGGCCAGGGTTGGACCTCGGGCCTGGCCGGGCTCGCCACGGACTACGGCATCACCGTGGATGAGCCGCCCGCCTCGGCCAGGCCAGCAGCTCCAGCTCCAGCTGCCGTTCCAGGGCCAGGGCCGGTTTCAGCGCCAACGCCGGTTTCAGCGCCAACGCCGGTTCCGGTTCCGCCGAGCCGGACGTCCAAAGCGAATCCGGTGTCACTGGCGAAAGCCGTCCGGCTGGAAAAGCAACTCGCCGGGGCTTCACCGGCCATGGTGGACCTGGTCAAGCGCGCCGGGGTCTCCTTGCAGAAGAAGGGAATGTCCGAGCACCGTGCCCGGGTCGCACTCTGTCTGGACATTTCCCTGTCGATGAGTAGGCTGTACAACAAGGGTAAGGTGCAGCAGCTCTGCGAGCGCATTCTCGCGCTTGCCGTCCAGTTCGATGATGACGGTTCCTGCGATGTCTTCACCTTCGGCAGTAATGGCCACGACGAGGGCCCGCTCGATCTGCGTAACTACCAGGGTTGGGTAGCCGGGCTCATGCGCCACCGCACGCTCGAGGGCGCCACCAACTACGCAAAGGCCATGCAGATGGTACGGCAACACTACTTTCCCGATTCGCGCGGGCGGCGGCGGGACCGGCCTCGTCCCGACGTGCTGCCCGTCTACGTGATGTTCGTGACCGACGGCCAGGCGACCGACAAGCGGGCCGTCCGTGACCAGATCACCTGGGCGTCCTACGAACCGATCTTCTGGCAGTTCATGGCGATCGGGAAGACCAGTCGTAATGTCAGCGCCGGCAGTGTGACAATGCCGAAGCGCAGCGGTCTCGGTGGCCTTGTCGACCGCCTGCTTGAGAGCAACTTCAGCTTCCTGGAGGAACTGGATGAGATGACCGGGCGGTTCCTGGACAATGCGAACTTCTTCTCGCTTGCCGACCCGACGGCGATCGGCGATGACCAGCTCTTCGACCTGCTGATGTACGAGTACCCGGGCTGGCTCACCCAGGCTCGTGCCCGCGGCCTGGTCACCGGAACCTGACCAGTTTCGATTAGCGAAGATGTCGTCGCATTTCGGCCGCAAATCGCGGCACGCCTGCGCGTTCGAGGATGGTGGGGAATACCACGGCGACTGTGTCTCACCTTGTGCGGGCTGGGACAGCGGTTACGTCATACAGGTTGTCGTCCTCGGCATCGGAGGCCATCTGGTCCAACACGTGCCTGCGTTCGCGGTAATCAAGGATGTCGTGGAGCATGACCCGACGGTGGCGTCCCCGCATGGTGTACGAAACCTCACCTTCGGTCAACAGACGTACCAGTGTCGGCCTGGAGATGTTGAGCAGGTCGGCAGCCTCCTGCGTCGTCAACATCGTGTTGTGCGGCGCGATCGACACGGCCAGGCCCTGGGCCAGCGCTGCCACCACGTCACCCAGGACGCCGTAGAGTTCGTCGGGGATTTCGATCTGCGAGCCGTCCCGGCCCACCAGGCGAGCCCTTGACTGCGCCTCCACGTCCGCCAGGCCGCGCGCGAACCTGGCAAGGCCCGACCGTATTCGAAAAAAACGTAAGCGCGGTCGAAGGTGATGCTTGCCCGCAGGCGTTGAGCGGGTTGCTATGGGCGCCGCGTTCCATGATCTACGCCCTCTATTGCCGGGCGCTCTTAACGATGTGAATCTGATGCTCCTACCACAACACCAGATTCACATCGTTCCCAAAGAGCGCCCGGCAACAGTCCCGCGACGCCGCGCCCCCGGTCGCCGGTCGCCGGTCGCTCTGAGACAGAGCATGTTAATGTGATCGTTACCAAGGGTAAG
>NZ_CAUVXI010000048.1:3278-5821 GCF_963555845.1 Protofrankia sp. Cas8
GATAATACGGCCATGACGTACAGCTCCCTCGGCCCATCGGCAGGCGCGACGACTGGCGGGAAGGTCGCCACATCCGCGCTCGGGGTCCACCTGCGCGCGGACGGCGCTGATGTCGGCGTGTTGTCCGCAGTCGCCGACGCGGTCGACTTCTGCCTTTTCGATGATGACGGCGGCAGCGGCAAAAGCAATGGCGGCGGCGGTGAGACGCGGGTGCCCCTTGAGCGCGACGATTCGGGCACCTGGCGCGGCCATGTGCCCGGCGTGCGAGCTGGGGACCACTACGGGTTCCGGGTGTCCGGCCCGTGGGATCCCGCCGCCGGGCTGCGGTGTAATCCGGCGAAGCTGCTGTTGGACCCCTATGCCCGCGCTGTCACGGGAACGGTGCGATGGGGGCCCGAGGTGCTCGGGCACATCCCCGGTGAGCCGGACCGCCGCAACGACGCCGACTCGGCCGGCTGCGTACCCCGGTCGGTGGTGGTGGCGCCCACGCAGCCTCCCGCCCCGGGGCCGGGCCGGGTGCCGTGGTCGGACACCGTCATCTACGAAACCCACGTCAAGGGCTTCACCCAGTTGGCTCCGGATGTGCCGGCGTCGCTGCGCGGCACCTATGCCGGTCTCGGCTCGCCCGCGGCCGTCGACCATCTGCTCCGGTTGGGTGTGACGACCGTCGAGCTGATGCCGGTGCACCATTTCCTGCACTCCGGCGTCCTGCTCGACAAGGGCCTGCGCAACTACTGGGGATACGACTCGATCAGCTATTTCGCCCCGCACGGCGAATACGCAGCGACCTCGGTCCCCGGCGGGCAGGTCGACGAGTTCCGGACCATGGTCGAGGCGCTGCACGCCGCCGGGCTCGAAGTGCTGCTGGACGTCGTGTTCAACCACACCGCAGAGGGCAACGAGAACGGCCCGACGCTGTGCTACCGCGGTCTGGACAACGCCGCCTACTATCGGCTCGTCCCCGGGCAGCGGCGCTTCTACTATGACACCACCGGCACCGGTAACACCCTCGATCTCGCGCATCCCGCGGCGCTGCGCCTGGTTCTCGACGCATTGCGGTACTGGGTGGTGGCGATGGGCGTCGACGGTTTCCGTTTCGACCTCGCCGCGTCGCTGGCCCGTGACGAGGACGCCGGGTGGGATGTGTACTCCGCCTTCCTCGACGCGATCGCGGCGGACCCGGTGCTGTCCGCGGTGAAACTGGTTGCCGAGCCGTGGGATACCGGCGTTGACGGCTATGACCTCGGTCGTTTCCCGGCCGGCTGGTCGGAATGGAACGGCCGCTACCGTGACGACGTCCGCGACTTCTGGCGGGGTCTGGATGGCCGGGTTCCGGCGCTGGCCACGAGGTTGGCCGGCAGCTCCGACCTGTACCCGACCCGCGGCCCGGTGGCCAGCATCAACTTCATCACCTGCCACGATGGTTTCACGCTGCGTGATCTGACGTCGTATGACGCCAAGCACAACGAACCCAACGGTGAGGGGAACCGGGACGGCACCGACGACAACAGGTCCTGGAATTGCGGCGCAGAGGGCGACACCGATGACCCGGCCGTGCTGGCGTTACGCGCCCGCCAGCAACGCAATCTGCTCACCACGCTTTTGGTCAGCGACGGCGTGCCGATGCTCTCCCACGGCGACGAACTCGGCCGCAGCCAGCACGGCAACAACAACGCCTACTGCCAGGACAACGCCATCTCCTGGATGGACTGGGCCGCCAGCTGGCAACGCCGACCATTTTGATCACTTGGGCCACCCGGACCGCGCCGATCTCATCGCCTTTACCGCCGGTCTGATCCGGCTACGCCGCGAGCACCCGGTGCTGCGTGCCCGCCGTTTCCCGACCAGCGTCTCGCCTGCGGCCGGCGGTGGCGTTGTGCAGACCTGGCTGCGCCCGGACGGGCAGCCCATGACCGACGGCGACTGGAAGGACACGTTCGCCCACGCACTCGCCGCCCACCTGCGCGGCGGCAACGGTCCCGGCCACAATTTCGGGGACGATGGCGGGGCTGAGGCCGGTGAGTTGCTGCTGGCCTTCAACGCCTACTGGGAACCGGTGACCTTCATCCTCCCCGGAAGGGGCTGGGGGCTCGTGCTGGACACCACCACCCCCGACCCGCCACAATCGGCCCCGACCAGCCTGGTCGGCCCCACCATCGACGTCGGCCCACGCAGCGTCGTCATCCTCAGCCGCTCCTGACGGGCCGGGCCTGCCGGCAGAGTTGCGCGGTCGTGCAGTCAGCGGCGGCGGAAGAGGCCGCCCTTGGGCGCGGGACGCGGGCCGGGCGGGGCTACCCGGGGTGGGACGGGGTGCCAGCCGGTGGGCAGGGGCAGCGGTGCGTCCGCCGGGATGCGCCGGACGACCGGGTCGTAGCCGTCCAACTCGCCGGGCTCAAAACGAACGTTCTTGATCACCCACCAGAAGGAGCCGTCCGGCTCACCGACCACCTTGTACGAACCATCCGGAAGCAGGAGCGCCCACCGACTCCGACCCCCGATCATAATCGCGATCTCCCGGCCGGTCGCGGTATCCCACAGCCGCA
>NZ_CAUVXI010000048.1:6345-8844 GCF_963555845.1 Protofrankia sp. Cas8
GAGGCGATCATGGTGCTGTCTGGGGAGAACCCCACCGACAACACCCAGCTGGTGTGGCCGGTCAGGGAACGTAGTTCGCGGCCGGTCGCGGTGTCCCACAGCCGCACCGAGTTATCATCACCCCCGGAAACAATCGTGGTGCCGTCCGGGGAGAACCCCACCGACGACACCGGGCCGGTGTGGCCGGTCAGGGTGCGTAGTTCGCGGCCGGTCGCGGTGTCCCACAGCCGCACCGAGCCATCCACACCCCCGGAGGCGATCATGGTGCCGTCCGGGGAGAACCCCACCGACAACACCCAGTTGGTGTGGCCGGTCAGGGTGCGTAGTTCGCGGCCGGTCGCGGTGTCCCACAGCCGCACCGAGCCATCCACACCCCCGGAGGCGATCATGGTGCCGTCCGGGGAGAACCCCACCGACCACACCGACCACACCGGTCTGGTGTGGCCGGTCAGGGTGCGCAGTTTACGGCCGGTCGCGGTGTCCCACAGCCGCACCGAGCCATCCACACCCCCGGAGGCGATCATGGTGCCGTCTGGGGAGAACCCCACCGACCCCACCCCGCCGGTGTGGCCGGTCAGGGTGCGCAGTTCGCGGCCGGTCGCGGTATCCCACAGTCGCACCGAGTTATCATCACCCCCGGAAGCGATTATGGTGCCGTTCGGGGAGAACCCCACCGACAACACCCCGCTGGTGTGGCCGGTCAGGGAACGCAGCTCGCGGCCGGTCGCGGTGTCCCACAGTCGCACCGTGCCATCCTCACCCCCGGAGGCGATTATGGTGCCGTTCGGGGAGAACCCCACCGACGACACCCGGTCGGTGTGGCCGGTCAGGGAACGTAGTTCACGGCCGGTCGCGGTGTCCCACAGTCGCACCGTGCCATCCTCACCCCCGGAGGCGATCATGGTGCCGTTCGGGGAGAACCCCACCGACCGCACCCGGTCGGTGTGGCCGGTCAGGGTGCGTAGTTCGCGGCCGGTCGCGGTGTCCCACAGCCGCACCGAGCGATCCTCACCCCCCGAGGCGATCATGGTGGCGTCCGGGGAGAACTCCACCGACAACACCCCGCCGGTGTGGCCGGTCAGGGAACGCAGTTCGCGGCCGGTCGCGGTGTCCCACAGCCGCACCGACCTATCCGCACCCCCCGAGGCGATCATGGTGCCGTCCGGGGAGAACTCCACCGACAACACCCAGCCGGTGTGGCCGATCAGGGAACGCAGCTGGCGGCCGGTCGCGGTGTCCCACAGCCGCACCGGGCCATCCTCACCCCCGGAGGCGATCATGGTGCCGTCCGGGGAGAACCCCACCGACAACACCCAGCCGGTGTGGCCGGTCAGGGAACGCAGCTGGCGGCCGGTCGCGGTATCCCACAGCCGCACCGAGCCATCCCCACCCCCCGAGGCGATCATGGTGCCGTCCGGGGAGAACCCCACCGCGTACTGCGGTGAGGCCGCCGACCGCAGCATCACCTGCGCGGAATCCCACCCGGCGACCGCCGCCGCGGCCAGCTCCGGCGCCTCCCGGACCGAACCGAGCTGGCCACCGAGAATCGCCGCCCGCGACCATCGGCTACCCGTCAGCACCGCGCCGGTCAGGTCCGTGTCGATGAAACGGGCACCCGTAAGATCCGCACCGGTCAGGTTCACCCCGGCGAACCCGGCACCGGTCACCCGCGCGCCCCGCAGGGACGCGCCGGTCAGGTCGGGCGCTCGCAGCGTCCCGCCGATGAGCTGGATGTCGTCGAGATCGGCGCTGCGGGCGATCAGCCCGTCTGCGCTGACGTCGCGGACCGTCGCGCCGGTCAGTTTCGCCCCGGACAGGTCCGCGCCGTCGAGCGCGGTCGCCGCCAGTGAGGCACCCGTGAGCACCGCGTCGCGCAGGTCGGCGCCGTGCAGATCGGCACGGTCGAGCCGGGCATCGGTCAGGTTCGCCTCCCGCAGATCAGCACCCCGCAGATCCCGACCGGAAAGATCATGGCCGGCAAGATCGGCGCCGGCCAGCTTCGCCCCCGTCCGCAGCCCGACGCCCAGCCGCCGCGCCACGACCACCGCGTTCGCCTTCGCCACCGCGGGTGTGTCCGGGTCGTCGACGGTGTCCTGCGCCCAGCGAGCCGCCGCGTCCCGGCCGGCCAGATCGGCGAAGAAATCCGCCATCAGCTCCGACATGCTCTGCGCCGCGAGCAGATCACCGGCCTGACCGGCCTGACCGGCCGTTGCGGCGAGCCGACGGGCCGCTTCGGCCGCGACCAGATACTCCATCACCGACCAGTGGATGAAGGAGAACCGGCCGTCGGCATCCCGGCGCAGCGCCGTACCCGAACCGAGCAGATGCGCGGTCTCGGCCGGAGTCAGGCCCCGCGGATCACGCATCGACCGGAGCACACCAGCGGCGATCTCGGTCAGCCTGGTCACATCGATGAACGCCTCGCCGTCCCGCCACATCGCCACCGCCAGCTCGGTGACGGCATCCTTCCGCTCGTCGACCGTCAGCTCCGGTGACCGC
>NZ_CAUVXI010000048.1:9202-17910 GCF_963555845.1 Protofrankia sp. Cas8
TCCCGGTACAGGTCCGCCGCAGTCACCGAGCCGCCACGCTGGCGCGCCTGGCGTAGCCGGTCCTCGTCCAGCTCGGCGATGAACGACAACAGTCGTGGGTTACGCGCCAGGTCGGGGAGGTCCCGCACCTCCCGGATCAGCCCGAGGCGGGCTGTTGCCCGTTGTTGTGCTTCCACGCGGCGGGCGTCGGTGTCGGGAAACTCCACCGACAGCGCCCGTGCGAAGCGTCCGACCAGAAAGGCATGGATCTGTTCGGGGCCGAACTCCGTCAGCCGGACGATGAACCGGCCGAACGTCCGCTCGACCTTCTCCCCGGTCTTCTTCAACACCTCGCCATCGGTGAGGAAGAACTCGGCCCGGCTCGTCACGACGATCTTCGCCTGATTGTCGAGGGCGGCCAGCAGGGTGTCCAGGTGCGCGACCGCGCGCTCGTAGGTGACGCGGGCCGCGAGCTCGTCGAAACCATCGAAGATCAACACGAGGTGGCCCTGAGCCAGCATGTAGCGGAAGGCATCGAGGTCCGGCCTGCGGACCTCGGAGTCCACCAGATGCTGGGCGACGAGCCGGTCGAGCTCGAGGGACTTCTCCAGCTGCCGCAGCTCGATCAGCATCGGGTCCACATGCGGCAGGTGGCGGGGTAACGCCAGAGCGAGCTCGTGCGTCAGGAAGGTCTTGCCGTGGCCGGAGTCGCCGAGCACGAGGATGAACCGGGCCTCATCCGTGGTCAACCACTCGACGATCTGTTGGAGGGCGGGGGCGGTGACGGTGGTGCGGTCGATCCGCCGGATGCGCTGCGGCACATACAGCTCGGGTGGGTAGTCCGGGTCGGCGTCAAGCCGGGCGGTCTGGCGGTCGACGTAGCCGCGCAGGTCCAGGACGCCCTGGTATTCGAGCATGCTCAACAGCCGCATACCGTTCCGCGCGGCGTGGGCGACCAGCTCGGGGGTGGCCGGTGTTCCCCCGGTGTAGACGAGCTCGGTGACCAGATTGCGGCGGTGCGGCGGATACCTGGCCTGGACCGTTGTGGCGAACTCGTCAACCGTGGCCTCGTCCGCTTCGCCGTCGATCAGGCCGACGAGCCCGTACTCCACGGTGTCGCCCTTGGCACACCACACATCCAGGCGGGCGGGCAGCCCGCCGGACGCCTCGACCCGCTCGACCGTCGCGTCCGGGTGGTGCAGGCGGGCCACTTTGGCGATTTCGTCCAGCGTGTCCGGTTGCCGCCGTGGCGGTCCGGACAACCCGTGGGACAGCTCCTCGCCGTCCGGGAACCGGCCGTCCATACCCCGGCCATACGGTTCGCGCGGGCGCCGGCCTGGTTCACCCTCCTCGTCGTCGTCCCCGGCCGGGGACGGAAACGCCGCGTGCACCGACCGGAACGCGTGCGGTGTGCGCACCGACCACGAGCTGCCGGCCGGGTCGACCCGCAGGTCACCCGTCCAACGTTTCTGATCGGGCTCGTAGCGGCGGGCATAGCGGGTGAACCCGTCCCGGTCGATCCGGATCAGCTGATACTGGTTCGGCACCTCCGGCGGGCGTGCCTGCGCGTCGACCGCCGCACTGCCCGTGGACGCGACCGGCAGCCCGGAGGACAACCAGCTGGCCCGGCCGTCGTGGGTATGGCCGTGCAGCAGCAGGTTCAGGTGCGGGCCGAGGATGCGGTCCAGGTCGTCGGCGTCGCGCAGGTTCTCGTCGTCGGAGGTGGCGCCCCGGATCGGGTTGTGGTGCACGGCACCGATCCGCAGCCAGCAGTCCCGCTCGTAACGGCCCAAGGCCTCGGCGACGGTACGGAGCTGGTGTTCCCCGAGGCAGCCGTAGTGCACCTCGTGCGTTTCGGCCATCGTCGAGTTCAGTCCAGCCACGACGACTTTGCGGTCGGGGATCTCGACCAGCGACCATTCGGCGCCGACACCGAAGCCGATCGCGGCGTCGACACCGTAGAACCGCCGCAGCAGGGCGTCGAAGCATTCCCACTTCGGCCAGTACGGCGGCTGGGGATTCCGCTTGAAGGCCTGCTCACGCAGGAAGTAGGACTGGCAGAGCAGCCGGTTGACGTCGTGGTTGCCAGGGATGACCACGAACCGGTTCCGGTCGAGTTCCAGGCGCTCCGCCAATGCGACGAGGAAGTCGTACACCTGGTCGAACTCGCCCTCGTCGCCGGTCTCGGCCAGGTCACCGGTGACCACGACGAGGTCGGGCCGCAGGCCCTCGGTTTCGGCGCGGCCTCGCAGGTCGTCGTGCAACCGGGCGAACAGGGACGTGTGGCCGCGGTCGGCCTCGGTGAGTCCGGCCCGGCCGAACACGTGGTGGGCCCCGAACTGGGTGTCGGAGATGTGCAGCACCGTGACGGCCGGCTCCGTGGCCTTGTCCGGCCTGCCCGCGGCTGTCCTGACCGCGGCTGTCTTGACCGCGGCGGTGACCGCACTGGCAGCTCCGGGGAAATCCGGTTGGTCGGCACCACGCGCCGCGCGACCGTCCGGGCCGGGGAACTGCGGGGCGACGGCGGGCTTCGCCCGGCCTTCGACGGAAGCGGTAATTCCCGCGAGCAGCGTGTCGGCGGCGGCCGTCTCGTCGCGGCCGACCAGGTCGATGTAGGTGGTTGACCGCAGCAGACCGGTGGGCTGGCAGTCCGCGACCCGGACCGGCACGATCCGACGCTTGGCCCCCTCGGGGTCCTCCGGCCAGATCGCCAGCCACTCGGCGTTGCCGTACCGGGAGTCGGCCAGATAGGTGGGGGACAGGACAGGCACCACCCGGGCCGAGGCCGGCAGCGTGCGGTGCATGCTGGCCGCCCAGTTCGTGCCCGGGACGAGGTCCCACGCCTGCACGAACACCCGCGCGGACCGCTCGCCGGACCGCTCGCTGAACCGCACCCGTGCCTCAAGCTGCCACGCGATCCACGCCGCCCAGGCGGCGTCCACGCCGGTGTAACTGACGAAGAAGTCGTAGCGACCGCCGTCACCGGACGCCGCCGTGTCAGTGACCCCTGTGTCGGTTACCCCTGTGTCGGTTACCCCGCCCCCGTCAACCATGGGTAAAGAATGTCACGATCCGCGCCCGCCTCGGTCGTGCGGTCAACCATCCGGCGGGAGCACCCGAGGTAGCATAAGGAGTATGAGCGAGCCTACCCAGAAGTACTCGATCACAATGCCTCGGGACGTCGCCGAGGCGGCCCGCGCCCGCGGCGGTCCCTCGGGCCTGTCCGCATACGTCGCCGCGGCCGTCGCGCGCCAGATCGAACGCGACAACCTCAACGACCTGATCGCGGTCGCGGAGGCCGAACACGGACCGATCATCGATGAGGAGATTCAGGCCAGGCGCGACACCCTGCTGCGCGCCCGCGAGCAGCAGGGCATCGCCGGCTCGAGCGCGGCATGATCCGCGCGCCCGCGGCGCCGGGCGGCACCCTGGTTCTGGACAGTGAAGGACTCGCCAAAGCGGTACAGCGCGACCGGGAGGTCACCGCGTGGCTCGCACTCGCCCGCGCCGACGACATGCGTGTGATCACCAGTGCGGCGACGCTGGTCGAGGTGGTGCACCCGCGCATCAGGCGTCCGGCGCTGGAATGGACCCTGTCCCGCATCGTCGTCGAGCCCGTCACCGAGGACATTGCCCGCCAGGCGGCGGCTCTCCTGAGCGATGCGGGTCTGCACGGTCACCAACACGCGATCGACGCCATGCTCTGCGCCACGGCGCTCGCCGTCCCCGGCCGCGTCACCGTGCTCACCTCGGACCCTGACGATCTCATGGCGCTCTGCGGTAGGCGGGTCACTCTCATCAAGATCTGAAGTGCCAGGGGCCTGAAGCCGTGTTGCCGACCCTCCCGCTGCGCGGCGGGCTACTCGGTCACGCGGGCGCGATAGTCCGGCCTGGAGTCGTCGCTGCCAACGTCGGGGTGTGTCTCGCCCAGAGCGTATGGTCGGCAGCGTTCGGCCAACTCGGATGCGGTCCTGTTGCGCTCGGCGAGCCAGCAGGCCCACTCGGGGAGTAGGGCGACGAGCTGGGCGGCGAAGTCGTCCTGGTAGTAGTTGCGCAGATGCAGGACGGTCAGGGCGATGCGGTGCGGCGAGCAGGTGCCGTACAGGGCGGCTGGGCCGTCGATATGCCAGGAATCCACCAGTTCCGTGATCAGTTCTTCCAGCTCGGCCGGCTGTGGCTGGTCGGCTCGGTGTGCCCGCAGCCAGGCGGTGAACTCTGCGGCTGCGCCGGCGTCGTCGAGGTCTGTGTGCGGCGCGGCCTGACGCACTCCGAAGCTCTTGATCGCCGTTTCGGCGAGGCGTCTGCTCCGGTGGTACTCGGCGGGCTGGCCCGCGTTCTCTCCGCCTGCCCGGAACAATCCTTCCTCGGCGGGCAGCAGGTCGGCCAGCAACCAAGGATCGTCGACTGCGGTGAGGGTCGTCTCGCCGGCAGCGAGAACGCCAACTCCGACCTGCCACGCCGCCAGCGCCTGCTCGGCTGTGGCGTAGTAGGCGCTGTGGACGGTGAATGCCTGGAATCCGCAGGCGTCGATGTCCCACAGATACCAGCGGTCTGGCCCGTTGAGTGTCGTGAACGCGGTGGTGACGCCGAAGCGGCTGCCGTAGGCGTCGCGTGTCCACAGAACCTGCCCGGTCATTGTCGGGCCGCCGGGGGTCGTGGGTAGTACGTGCCCGCCGGGATGATCGCGCAGGTCTCCGATCGCGTTGGCGGTGGTCGCGCTCAGCGGGAAGGGGAGGATGCGGGCCATGGTGGTCAGTACCCGCCACGGTGCTCGCCAGCCGTCGGGCTCCTCACCGTCAGGCTCGCAGCCGGGCTCGCAGTCGGGCTCGGTTGTCAACGTCTCCAGTGTCGCGTCCAGTGCCGAGCGGACGGCTGCGGCGGCTGCGGTGACGACGGCCCCGGCGAGTCGGTCGGGGTCCACATGGTCGTCGATCGGTTCGTCTTCGAACTCTCCCAGCCGCGCCCCGAGTCGGCGGCACAGGTCATCTTCAAGCTCGGAATCGGGTTGGCTCGGTGTGAACGCGACGAGTTCGGCGACGAGAGCGTCGGCCGCCGACGTGGCAAGGGCCGCCTTACGCGCGTCCACGTGACGTCGGTAGGTGACAAGACCGGTCAAGGCCTTTGTGAGCTCATCCTGGGACTGGTCGTCCGAATCGGACCGGATCGTCGGCTTGATTGGCCGGGTCGAGGCCTTGGAGTTGCGGGCCGAGGCCTTGGACGTGCGGGTCTTCTTCCGCTTGCGCGATACAGGCACTGAGGAAGCGTAGGACCGCCAGGTCGGACGCGGTACGCCGAGGTTGGTCCGACCACAGCGTGGTCGCGACCTGATCAAGCGCCGCATCCCTCATCCCGTATTCCGCATCCATTGATCTTCAGCCAGCACGGCTGGCCGGGTGTAGCCGGCTGCTACCGAATTGCGGGCCAGTGCTCCGGCCTTCAGGCCGGGGGTGAAGGCCCGCGCGGGAGGGCCGCCAGGGGCCCGAGCGTGCCCTAAACCGGACGGGTCTGCTGCTCGATGTACTGACGGACGACGGTCAGCGGCGCACCGCCGACCGACCCGGCGAAGTAGGAGCCGGACCACAGCCGGTTCGCCCGCCAGTAGTGGCGGGCCAGCTCGGGGAACTCTTGGCGCATTCGCCGCGACGAGACACCCTTGAGGCTGTTAACCAGTCTCGACAGGGCGACTTTGGGCGGGTAGTTGACCAGCAGGTGGACGTGCTCGCCTTCGCCGTTGAACTCGGCGAGGTCGGTCTCGAAGTCGACGCATACCGCCCGCATGATCTCCTCCAGTCGGGTCGCGTGCTGGTCGGTGAAGACGCAGTGCCGGTACTTGGTCACGAAAACCAAGTGGGCATGCAGCGCGAAAACGCAGTGCCTGCCAGTACGGATATCGAGATCGTGACCCATAGACCAATGGCGGACTTGACCTGTGCAGCTTCGGTACAACGTCCGTCTCGACCCGTCGCCGGGTCAGATCGCGGCACTGTCCCGGGCGTTCGGCTGCGCGCGGGTCGTGTTCAACGACGGGCTGCGTCTGCGGCAGGAGACCCGCGCAGCGGGGCTGCCATACCTCTCGGACGGAGAACTGTCGAAACGGGTCATCACGGAGGCGAAGAAGACCCCGGAACGGGCGTGGCTCGCCGAAGTGTCGGCGGTGGTGTTGCAACAGGCCGCGGCGGATCTGAACACGGCCTACCGGAACTGGTTCGGCTCACTGTCGGGCAAACGGCGGGGCCGGAAGGTCGGCCCGCCCCGGTTCCGGTCGAGGAAGGACAACCGGCAGGCGATTCGGTTCACGAAGAACGCCCGGTTCGCGGTGATCGAAGGGCGACGGCTGCGCCTTCCGAAGATCGGGGACGTGGCGGTCCGCTGGTCGCGGGAACGTCCTTCCGAGCCGTCGTCGGTGGCGGTGATCTGGGATGCGGCGGGCCGGTACTTCGCCTCCTTCGTTGTCCAGGTCCACGACGAGCCGTTGCCGCCGGTCGAGGACGAGGCGGGGATCGATGTGGGGTTGGAGCACTTCGCGGTCCTCTCGAACGGCACGAAGGTCACCTCGCCGACGTTCCTCCGCCGTGTGCACCGCAAGCTCCGCCGGCTCCACAAGGACCTATCTCGCAAACGGAAGGGCAGCAACAACCGCAGGAAGGCTGTCGTCAAGGTCGCCCGAGCGCACGTGAAGGTGGCCGATACCCGGCGGGACTGGCAGCACAAGCTGTCCACGGCGATCATTCGCGAGAACCAAGCGGTGTACGTCGAGGATCTGTGCGTGGCCGGTCTTGGCCGGACGCGGCTGGCCCGGTCGGTGTACGACGCGGGCTGGTCGCAGTTCGCCGGGATGCTGGAGTACAAGGCGGCCCGGTACGGCCGGACGTTCGTGAAGGTCGACCGGTTCTTCCCGTCGTCGCAGGTCTGTTCTGCCTGCGGGATGAAGGATGGGCCGAAACCGCTGTCGGTCAGGCGGTGGACGTGTCCGGCGTGCGGGACGGCCCACGACCGGGACGTGAACGCGGCGAGGAACATCAGGACCGAGGGACACAAGGTCGCCGCCGGACAGGCAGAGACCATAAACGCCCGTGGAGCGCGGGTAAGACCGGCACCTGTGCCGGCACCGCGCGGAGAAGCGGGAACCCACCCGAAGCTCACGCCCACAGCGGCGTAGCAGACGGGAATCTCCGCCCTGCAAGGCGGAGAGGATGTCAAGCTTGTCGCATGGTGGCGTAGGTACGCCCCCAACGCACTTGGCAACTAGCCGTCCGATCACCCTCCGTATCGGATCCGGCCGGTGAGGAGCTGCTCATCACCGTTGACGGTCGGCCTGTCGCCCGGCTCGCCGCCGTGGGCCGCCGTCCCCGGTTCATCAGCCGCGAGGAGTTCGTGCGCCGGTTCCTGTCCCGACAGGCCGATTCCGAACTCCGGGCCGACCTCGACGAGCTGGCCGCGGACACCACGGACGATCTGCCGCCGCTGTGACCGCGGCCGGGCTCGCTGGCCGTTCGGAATCTGGCTGCGCGTGACCGGAGGCTCACCACGCTGCAGGAGGCGTTGGACCTTGACCCGGTGCCGATCGACGATGGTGTGGCCCAGGCGTGGGCGCGCCTGCAGGTTGCGTTGCGTGACTCCGGACGTCGGATGACGGTGAACGGCGCGTGGATCGCCGCCACCGCGCTCGCCCTCGACGTTCCGGTGGTCAGTCAGGATGATGACTACGCGGACGTGCCGGGCCTGAGCGTGATCCGCGTCTGACGATCGCTGCGGGAGACCGGGCCGATCCCGTCGTCACCGGCGTTCGTCGCCGGCCGTTCGAGGGAAGGCCAGAGGCGCAAGCGAACGTCAGGTCAACCGCGCCCGGGGCGGGGCGGGGCGGGGGGTAGGGGTAGCGGCGCGTCCGCCGGGATGCGCCGGATGGTCGGGTCGTAGCCGTCCAGCTCGCCAGGCTCGAAACGGACGTTCTTGATCATAAACCAGAAGGAGCCGTCCGGCTCGCCGACCAGCTTGTACGAACCGTCCGGCAGCAGGACCGCCCACCCGTCCCGAGTACCGATCATGGTCGCGATCGGGCGGCCGGTGGCGGTCTCCCACAGCCGTACCGTGTTGTCGTCGCCTCCTGATGCGATCATGGTGCCGTCGGGGGAGAACCCCACCGACCGCACCTGGCGGGTGTGGCCGGTCAGGGAGCGCATCTCGGTACCGGTGGTGGTGTCCCACAGCCGTACCGTGTTGTCGTCGCCTCCTGATGCGATCATGGTGCCGTCGGGGGAGAACCCCACCGACCACACTCGGCGGGTGTGGCTGGTCAGAGTGCGCATCTCGGTACCGGTGGTGGTGTCCCACAGCCGTACCGTGCCATCCTCCGACCCGGCGGCGATCATGGTGGTGTCCGGGGAGAATCCCACCGACCGCACCGTGTCGGTGGGGCCGGTGAGGGTGTGGATCCGGTGGCCGGTGGTGTCCCACAAGCGGATCTTGCTGTCGTCTCCTCCGGCGGCGATCATGGTGCCGTTCGGGGAGAACCCCAGCGACCACACCGAGCCGATGGGGCCGGTCAGGGTGCGCAGTTTCCGGCCGGTGGTGGTGTCCCACAGTCGGATCGTGCCGTCGCCCGACCCGGCGGCGATCATGGTGCCGTTCGGGGAGAATCCCACTGACCGTACCGTGGCGGTGTTGCCCGTGAGAGTGCGCAGTTGTCGGCCGGTGGTGGTGTCCCACAGTCGGACCTTGCTGTCGCCTTC
>NZ_CAUVXI010000048.1:17995-30760 GCF_963555845.1 Protofrankia sp. Cas8
AGGCAATCATGGTGCCGTTCGGGGAGAACCCCAGCGACCACACCGAGCCGATGGGGCCGGTCAGGGTGCGCAGTTTCCGGCCGGTGGTGGTGTCCCACAGTCGGATCGTGCCGTCGCCCGACCCGGCGGCGATCATGGTGCCGTTCGGGGAGAATCCCACCGACCGCGCCGTGCCGGTGTAGCCGGTGAGAGTGCGTAGCTGTCGGCCGGTGCTGGTGTTCCACAGTCGGATCGTGCCGTCTTCCCCTCCAGTGGCGATCATGGTGCCATCGGGGGAGAACCTCACCGACCGCGCCGTGTCGGTGTGGCCGGTGAGAGTGCGTAGCTGTCGGCCGGTGCCGGTGTTCCACAGTCGGATCGTGCGGTCGTCCGACCCAGAGGCGATCATGGTGCTGTCCGGGGAGAATCCCACCGACCGTACCGTGCCGATGTGGCCGGTCAGGGCTCGTAGTTCCCGGCCGGTGGTGGCCGTCCCACAGCTGTACCTCGCCGTCTTCTCCTCCAGCGGCGATCATGGTGCCGTCCGGGGAGAACCCCACTGACAACACCGTGCCGATGTGGCCGGTGAGGGTGTTTCGCTGTTGGCCGGTGCTGGTGTTCCACAGCCGGACCTTGCGGTCGTTCCCTCCGGCGGCGATCATGGTGCCGTCGGGGGAGAAACCCACCGACGACACCCAGTCGGTGAGGCCGGCCAGGGCGCGCAGCTGTTGGCCGGTGCTGGTGTTCCACAGTCGGACCGTGCGGTCGTACCCACCGGAGACGATCATGGTGCCGTCAGGGGAGAAACCAAGCGACCACACCCGGTCGGTGTGGCCGGTGAGGGTGTGTCGCTGTTGGCCGGTGCTGGTGTTCCACAGTCGGACCGTGCGGTCGTACCCGCCGGAGGCGATCATGGTGCCGTCGGGGGAGAAGTCCACCGACAACACCGAACCGGTGTGGCCGGTCAGGGAACGCAGCTCACGGCCGGTGGCGGTGTCCCATAGCCGTACGGTGTCATCGCCCGATCCGGATGCGATCATGGTGCCGTCCGGGGAGAACGCGACGGAGTACTGCCGTGAGGCCGCCGACCGCGGCACCGTCTGCGCAGGATCGCGTCCGGCGACCGCCGCCGCGGCCAGCTCGGGTGCATCCTGGGCTGGGCCGAGCCGTCCACCGAGAACCGCAGCCCGGCCCCACCGGCTATCCTTCAGCACCGCCCCGGTCAGGTCCGTGTCGGTGAAGCGGGCACCGCAAAGGTCCGCGTCAGTCAGGTCCGCTCCGGCGAGCGTGGCGCCGGTCACCCGCGCCCCCCGCAGGGACGCGCCGGTCAGGTCGGGCGCTCGCAGCGTCCCGCCGATGATCTGGATGTCGTCGAGATCGGCACTGCGGGCGATCAGTCCGTCGGCGCTGACGTCGCGGACCGTCGCGCTGGTCAGTTTCGTTCCGGTCAGGTCTGCGCCGGTCAGCGTGGTCGCGGTCAGGGAGGCGCCGGTGAGGTTGGCGTCGCGTAGGTTGGCGTCGCGTAGGTCCGCGTGGTCGAGGCGGGCGTCGGTGAGGTTCGCCCGGCGTAGGTCGGCGTTGCGTAGGTCCTGGTTGGAGAGATCCTTGCCGGCGAGATCGGTATCGGCGAACTTCGCCCCGGTTCGTAGTGGGATGTTCAGCCGCCGTGCGACCAGCTCCGCGTTCGCCTTGGCCACTATGGGCGCGTCCGCGTCGTCGATGGTGTCCTGGGCCCAGCGGGCCGCCTCGTCCCGGCCGGCCAGGTCTGCCAAGAAGTCGGTCATCAGTTCTGACATCTCCCGGGCCGCGAGCAGGCCACCGGGATGGTCGGTCTGGTCGGCCGGGTCGCCGCCGGTATGGCTGTCTGTATGGCCGCCGGTATGGCCGCCTGTCGTGACCTGGCGGGCTATGACGGCGGCGACCAGGTATTCCATCACCGACCGGTGGATGAAGGAGAACCTGCCCTCGGCGTCCCGCCGCAGCGCAGTCCCTGAACCGAGCAGCATGGCGGTCTCGGCCGGGGTGAGACCGCGGGGGTCACGCATCGACCGGAGCACCTCGGCGGCGATCTCGGTCAGCCTGGTCACGTCGATGAGCGCCGCGCCGTCGCGCCACATGGCCACGGCCACTTTGGTGACGGCGAACTCCCGTTCGCCGACGGTCAGTTCCGGTGACCGGGCGCATTCGTAGGTTAGCCACTGGCCGAGGAGCTCCCGGTACAGGTCGGCCGCGGTAACCGTCCTGGCTGCGGCACCCGCACCGCCGCGCCGGCGCACCGCGCGCAGCCGGTCTTCGTCCAGCTCGGCGATGAAGGACAGCAGCCGCGGGTTGTGTGCCAGGTCGGGGAGGTCCCGCACATCCCGGATCAGCTCGAGGCGGGCCGCCGCACGCCGGCGCGCCTCCGCGCCGCGGGCATCGGTGTCGGGGAACTCCACTGCGAGCGTGCGGGTAAAGCGTCCGACGAGGAAGTCATGGATCTGTTCGGGGGTGAACTGCGTCAGCTGGACGATGAATCGGCCGAGGGTCCGTTCGACCCTCTCGCCGGTCTTCGTCAGCACCTCGTGGTCGGTGAGGAAGAACTCGGCCCGGCTCGTTACGACGATTTTCGCCCGGTTGGCGGTCACCGGGCGACTGCCGCCCTCGACGTGGCCGTCGAGGGCGGCGAGCAGGGTGTCGAGGTGCGTGACCGCGCGCTGGTAGGTAACTCGGGCGGCGAGTTCGTCGAAGCCGTCGAAGATGAGTACGAGGCGGCCCTGGGTGAGCATGTAGCGGAAGGCGTCGAGGTCTGGCCGGCGGATCTCGGAGTCCACCAGGTGCTGGGCGATGAGCCGGTCGAGCTCGAGGGACTTCTCCAGTTGTCGTAGCTCGATGAGCATCGGGTCGACGTGTGGGAGGTGGCGGGGTAATGCCAGGGCGAGTTCGTGGGCGAGGAAGGTTTTGCCGTGGCCGGAGTCGCCGAGCACGAGGATGAATCGGGCCTCGTCGGTGGTCAGCCACTCGACGATCTGGTCGAGGGCGGGGCCGGTCACGGGGCTTGTCACGGTGCCGGTTGCGGTGCCGGTGGCGCGCTTGATCAGTCGGATGCGCTGGGGCACATACAGCTCGGGTGGGTAGTCCGTGTCGGCGCGCAGCCGGCCCGTCTGCCGCGTGACGTAGCCGCGTAGGTCCAGTACGCCCTGGTATTCGGGCATGCTCAGCAGCCGCACGCCCAGCCGCTCGGCGTGGGCGACCAGCTCGGGCGTGGCCTGCGTCCCGCCGGTGTAGATGAGGTCGGTGAACAGGCCGGGGAAGGCGGCCAGATACGGTGCCCGGACCGTCCTGGCGAATTCGTCGACCGCCGCCGCGTCCATCGCGCCGTCGACCAGACCGATCACCCGCTGTTCCACCACTTGGCCTTCGGCCCGCCGTACCCGCAGATGCGCGGGCCGCTCGCCGGACGCCTCGATCCGCGTGACCGTCGCGTCCGGGTAGCGCAGGCGGGCCACCTCCGCGATCTCGTCCAGCGTGTCGGGTGGCAAGGGCGGCGGTCCGGACAATTCGTCGGGCAGCTCGTCCCCAAGTGAGGATGGGGGTGGGGTCGAGGGTGGGGTCGAGGGTGGAAACGCCGCGTGTACCGATCGGAACGCGCTCGGTGTGTGTAGCCACCAGTAGTTACCGGCTGGGTCGATGCGAAGGTCCCCGGTCCAGCGTCTCTGGTCGGGTTCATACCGGCGGGCGTAGCGGGTGAACCCGTCCCGGTCGATGCGGAGCAGTTGGTACCGGATCGGCACCGCAGCCGGACGGGCGGGTGTGTCGACTGCGGCACTGCCCGTGGATGTGACCGGCAGCCCGGAGGGCAACCAGCTAGCCCGGCCGTCGTGGGTGTGGCCGTGTAGCAGCAGGTTCAGGTGCGGGCCGAGGATGCGGTCCAGATCGTCGGCGTCGCGCAGGTTCTCGTCGTCGGAGGTGGCGCCCCGGATCGGGTGGTGGTGGACGGCGCCGATCCGCAGCCAACCGTCCCGCTCGTAGCGGCGCAGCGCGTCGGTGACGGTGTGGAGCTGGTGTTCACCGAGCCAGCCGTAGTGTTCCTCGTGGGTCTCGGCCATGGTGGAGTTCAGCCCGGCCACGACGACTTTGCGGTCGGGGATCTCGACCAGCGACCATTCGGCGCCGACAGCGAAGCCGATCACGGCATTGGTGCCGTAGAACCGCCCGAGCAGGGCGTCGAAGAAGTCCCACTTCGGCCAGTACGGCGGGAGGGGAGTCTCGTCGGCCGCTTCGCACTGCAGAAAGTAGGCGTTGCATAGCTTGCCGTTGACGTCGTGGTTGCCGGGGATGATCACGAACCGGTTTCGGTCGAGTTCCAGGCGCTCCGCCAGCGCGACGAGGAAATCGTACGCCTGGTCGAACTCGCCCCTCGTGCCACTCTCGGTCAGGTCGCCGGTGACCACGACGAGGTCCGGTCGCAGGCCGTCGGTGTCGGCGCGGTCCCGCAGGTCGTCGTGCAGCCGGCCGAACAGCGATGAGTGGGCGCGGTCGGCCTCGGTCAGCCCGGTATTGCCGCGCACGTGGTGCGCCCCGAACCGGGTGTCGGAGATGTGCAGCACCGTGACGGCCGGCTGCCCGCCTGCGCTGCCAGGTCCGGGGAAAGCCGGTTGGCCCGCGCCGCGCGCCGCTTTACCGTCCGGGCCGGGGAACTGCGGGGCGACGGTGGGCTTCGCGCGGCCTTCGACGGAAGCGGTGATTCCCGCGAGCAGCGTGTCGGAGGCGGCTGCTTCGTCGCGGCCGACCAGGTCGATGGAGTTGATGGTGGCCAGCAGCCCGGTGGGCTTGCACGGCGCGACAATCACCGGCACGATTCGGCGCTTGAGCCCCTCGGGGTCGTCCGGCCAGATCGCCAGCCACTCGGCGTTGCCGTACCGGGATTCGGTCAGGTAGGTGGGGGACAGGACGGGCACCACCCGGGCCGAGGCCGGCAGCGTGCGGTGCATGCTGGTCGCCCAGTTCGTGCCCGGGACGAGGTCCCACGCCTGCACGAACACCCGTGCGCGCCGCTCGCCGAACCGTACCTGCGCCTCAAGCTGCCACGCGATCCACTGTGCCCAGACTTCATCCGCGTCGGTGTAGCTGACGAAGAAGTCGTAGTGATCGTCGCTGCCTGAACCTGACGTGTCAGATGTTTCGTCCCCGTCACCCATGGGCCAAGAATGTCACGATCCGCGCCAGGTAGGGTCGTCGGGCGTGCCCGGTGCCCGGCCGGCATTTCCGTCCGGCGCATCGCTGCGGCCAAGCATCCTGCGCGACCGCGAGGTCACCGCATGGCTCGCACTGGCCCGCGCCGACGACATGCGTGTGATCACCAGTGTGGCGACGCTGGTCGAGGTGGTGCATCCGCCCATCAGGCGTCCGGCGCTGGAATGGACCCTGTCCCGCATCGTCATCGAGCCCGCCATCGCGCTCGCCCTCGATGTTCCGGTGGTCAGTCAGGATGATGACTACGCGGACGTGCCGGGCCTGAGCGTGATCCGCGTCTGACGATCGCTCCCATTGACAGTCCGTATCGGTAACCAACTGTCCAGCTATGGGTTAGGGCAATGGGTCTAGGGTGGGCAGGGTGACACCGACAGCTTCTGACACGCCAGGTCAGGCGACGTCCGGTCAGGCGACGCCAGCTCAAGCGCCGGGAGCCCCGGCTGCCGATGACGGCGCGATGCTGGAAGGCGTGCTGGCCGGGGCGCGGGCGCTGATCGCGGCTGTTGCCACGGATGCCCTGCAACGGCCGACTCCGTGCCCGAACTTCGACGTTCAGGCGCTGGTCGAGCACATGGTGAGCTGGTTGCGGATGTTCGATGCCGGTTTTGCCGGCCGTTCGGGAGTGGACCCGAAAACGCTTGGACCGGGTCCCGAGCCAGCCACGGACTTCGCGGACGCGGCCGCCAGCGTGCTGCGGCGGTGGCGCGCCGGCGGGCCGCAAGCCATGGTCGCGCTCACCGGACCCCCCACGCCGGGTCCCTTCGTCTACCGGATGATGGTCGGCGAGTACGTGGTGCACGGGTGGGACCTGGCGGCGGCCACCGGCCAACCGCTGCCGTTCAGCGCCGAACAGGCGGAGTTCGCGTTGGCGGCGCTGCGCGAGATGCTCCAGCCCCAGTACCGCGGCGGCGCCTTCGGCCCGGAAGTCGGGGTGCCGGCGGATGCCGCCCCCGTCGACCGGCTTGTTGCTTTCACCGGCCGTGATCCGCGCTGGCTACCCCCGGGTCACGCTGTCGAGCGATAGGCCCGGATGGGGGTCACCGGGATCCTGCTTCGGCCAGATCGTCGCGCCGTTCCGAGAACGACAAACTAATAGATGGTCAGGCCCAGCTTGCGTAGCAGGTCGTCGCGCTGGTTTTCGTCCATAAGGGTGAGATTGTAGAGGTGCTCGATTGCCGCACGGTTGCTGACGTGCAGGCGAGACGCCACCGTCCGGACCCCGTTCGGGTCGCTGATGGGGTCGGGGGAGTCCGCCACGGCAGTCGCCACCAGGTGCGGAGGCATCAGGAACATGGCTGCGAACGCGTTCGCGCGCTGCTCGATTCCCCGGGGTGTCCAGGGGCCGCTCGCAATTGCCAGGCGGCGCCCTTGCGCCCGATCATAAAGAATATGGCAGAGTTCGTGTGCCAGGGTGAACCGCACGGCTGCGTGGTTGTCCGCATAGAAAGAGCTGCCGTTGACGACGACCGTCGGCCTGTGCTGTGGACCAACAATGCTGCAGGCCCGTATAGTAGGATCATCGAGCCCGTGGTCCAATCGGGCAATCCCGAGATCCTGAAAAAGGTGCTCGACGTCGATCCAGTCACCTGTGACGTGAAGTTTCTGGTGAAGCGACTCGGCAAGGTCGTAGCCCTGTTCCCAAGGCGTGACGGCAGCTCCAAGTGATTCTTGTGTAGTCAGCTCCTTCAAGTACTCCGATTCGACGTCCGAGGCGCTGTACTGATCGATGAGAACCTGTGCGAGTGTCCGTACGTCGGCTTCTGAGACCGTTGGCGACACGGCGCCGAACAAAAGGGCTGCCTGGCATGAACCCGCTATGACCAGCGGAGTGTCGTCCGTCGCCAGCGCAGCGTGCACAGCTTCGTCCCGCCGCTGGCCCCCCAGCGCCCCCAGCACTGCCGACCAGGTGGACCTGATGTCCTCCTCGGTAGTTCGGCCGAGAAGTCGTTTCGACATGGGAGGTGCGGTTGCCAGGCCGGCGAGCCATCGTAGCCGGATATCGTGTTGCGCTGGAACGGTCAGATCGCCGATCTTGGCTTGTAGTATCGCCAGGCGTTCGCTACTCGGGATGGTGTTCCCCAGATACGCCACAGCTGCGGCAAGGACCTCGTGGAGCGGGCCGGCGACTTCTTCCGGTGTCAGCAGGGACCTGCCTGCGGTAGCGCTGAACTGGAAGCCTTCGGGGGCGCCGGCGAGGCCCTCCTCCGCCCAGCTGATCTCTATGTGGTCACGCAGGCGGCGAAACAGCACGTTCGGAAACAGCCCGCCGGCCCGAGCCGTTCGTACCGCATGGCGCCCGCGCCACTCGAACCATTCTTGCTCCCAGGCGATAGTCGCCGCTTCGCCGGCGAGCTCAGGAGCATTCCGGGTTGCCTCGAGCGAGGAGACGGCAGAATCACCCGCGTTGCGGTTTGGTGGACGCTCCTCGTGGAGCAGGGGGTTCCATGAATCTACGAGCCATTCCAGGAAGGGTAGGAGATACCAGTGAACGCTCTGCAGCACTTCACCTTGATCGATGTGCGTGCAGATATTCTGATCTTCGACCCACAGCTGAAGGGATCCCCATGACGCCGATTCTTCCGGGCCAGCCGCACGGCCTTCGTCAGGATCGGGCATAAAACCGAGCCGCACGGCAAACACGTCTGTGCTCCCGGTGAACCGCTCCCACTTGAGAGTCACCGCTCCCGCCGCCTCTTCGCTCGGCGAACCGTCCGGCGATCGACTTTTCCAGCCGCTACCCAGTCCCCTACCAGCAAAGGGGGAACCTCGTCCCAGTCGACGGGATATCCGTGCCATGCGTTGCGTTGAGCGTCGTGTTGTTGCGCGCAGTACGGGCGGGCGCCATCGGTTGCATACCTCTTCTGGCCGTACAGGTCGCTTGTCGCGAGGAGAGCCTCCCCGGCGGCATCCCGAGGACAGATTGACCCATGTCTACCGGGAAGGGGCACCGGTTTGTGTTTGGGATTGGGCTCGTACAGCAGCGGCTGTAGCTTTGCGGCAACGCCCTGTTCATCCATGCTCCGCCTCCCTTCTGCTGGGGTCTGTCCGGTTGATCCACGCCCCTGTCGGCGGGCGCTCTCAGCCGAGAATGACACACGAGACTGCAGGAGAGCGGCGCCCGCGCGTGATCTGCGTCGGGTCGGCGCCAACCGGGTTTCACGACGGCGGACGGTGACCGGGGGTCGGGGCTGGGGCAGGGGGCGCTGGGTAGGATCGGCGCAGCGCACCGGGGGGCATGCGTGCAGGGGAGACGATGAACGGATCTGTGCTGGTAGGGGCGGGGGTCGCGGGGATCCGCCGACCGTCGGTACATGCCGTTTGACCCGGCGCGGGTCGCCGCGGCGCTACCTGGCTATGAGCTGGGTGAGGTCCTCGGCTGGGGCACGTTCGGGTTGGTGCTGGCCGGCCGACACCGTCGACTGAACCGTGACGTTGCGATCAAGATTCTGGTAGCGGATCTCGACGACGCGACCGCGGGGTTCGCGGCGGAAGCGCAGCTGCTCGCCGCCCTTGATCATCCACATGTGGTGCGGGTCCACGACTACGTCGCCGACGACGATCTGCACCTGATCGTCATGGAGAGGTTGGGCGGGGGGACGCTGACCCGCCGCCGGGCCGGCATGTCCCCGCAGGCCGCCTGCGCGGTCGGCTTGGCGGTTGCCGCGGCGCTGTCCTACACCCATGACCGGGACGTCCTGCACCGCGACATCAAACCGGACAACATCCTGTTTGACGCCGGCGGCCTGGTCAAAGTCACCGACTTCGGTATCGCGAAGATCGTGGCAGGATCGGCGGTCGCGGCCAGTGCGGTTGTCGGGACTCCGCGGTACATGGCCCCCGAGCAGCAGATCACCGGCGGTCGGCTGGGACCGGGCACGGACCTGTACGCCCTCGGGATCGTGCTCTACCACCTGCTGAGCGGGACGCCGCCCTTCGACCCGAGCCTGCCGTCAGATGTGCCCCCACAGCACCACCTCGGCACTATCCCCCCACCGCCGGCCGGGGTGCCCGCACCGATCGCCGATGTGATCATGCGCGCGCTGGCCAACGACCCGAAAGCCCGCCAGCCTTCCGCGCACGCCTTCGCCCTCGACCTGGCTCGCGCCGCGGCGACCGCATACGGCCCGGGGTGGACCGCTCGCTCCGGCATCGTGCTCCGGCTCGACGACGACGTCCGCGCCGCCGCCGACCAGCTGTCCGTGGCCATCCCGCCGGCACCGTCCCCGACGGTGCGCGAATCAGGGCCGGATCCTGACGACCCGATCCTGCGCCGCCGTATCCTCGTTGCGGTTGCCGTTGTCGCGCTGTTCCTGGTCGGCGCAGTCCTTGCCTACGTCGCCCTGGCGCCCCGGCCTCCGATCGCCGTCCCACCTGTGCCGGTCCCCTCCACGTCCATACCGCCGACGCCGGTTCCCACCTTCCGGGCACTCGACCCGCCGCTGACCGGCCACACCGGCGAGGTGCGGTCGGTGGCCTTCTCCCCGGACAGGCGGACGCTTGCCAGCGCCGGTGGCGACGGCACGGTACGGCTGTGGGATGTCACCGTGCCTACCGCTCACCGCGCGCTCGGCCAGCCCTTGACCGGGCACACCGGTGGGGTGTACGCGGTCGCGTTCTCCCCGGACGGGCGGACGCTGGCCACCGCCGGCGAGGACTGGACGGTGCGGCTGTGGGACCTCACCGACCCGACCGTCCCCCGCCCGCTCGGCAAGCCGCTGGTCGGCCATACCGGTGCGGTGTGGTCGGTGGTGTTCGCCCCGGACGGGCGGACGCTTGCCAGCGCCGGCTTCGACCACACGGTGCGACTGTGGGACGTATCCGATCGGGTCGCCGCCCACCTGTTGGGCGGGCCGCTGGTCGGCCACACCGACGCCGTGGAGTCGGTGGCGTTCTCCCCGGACGGGCGCACGCTTGCCAGCGCCAGCTGGGATGGCACGGTGCGGCTGTGGGATGTGGCCGACCCGGCCGGCCCCGCAGACCCCGCCGTCCCCCGTCCGCTCGGCCAGCCGTTGACCGGCCAGGTCGGCCAGGTCGGCAAGGTACGGTCGGTGGCGTTCGCCCCGACGGGGAGGCTCCTGGCCAGCGCGGGTGACGACGGGACGGTCCGGTTGTGGGACGTGGCCGACCTGACCGCGCCCCATCCACTCGGTCCGCCGCTGACCGGCCAGACCAGCTGGGTGCGGTCGGTGGCGTTCTCCCCGGATGGGACGCTCCTGGCGAGCGCGGGTGGCGACGGGACGGTCCGGCTGTGGGGTGTGGCCGACCCGGCCGCACCCCGTCCGCTCGGCGAGCCGCTGACCGGTCAGCGGCTGACCGGTCAGCCGCCGACCGGCCGTGGCAGCTGGGTGACGTCGGTGGGGTTCTCCCCGGTTGGGACGCTTCTGGCCAGCGGCGACGGCGATGCGACGGTGCGGCTGTGGCAGCTGGGTAACTGATCGATGGATGACGATGGATGACGGCCTTTTCGGTCGCTCGACGGCCGTGGTCGCGCCGGGTGCCGTTCTCCTGCCGGACTGGCTCGATAGCGTAGAGCAGCGACGTATGCTCGGTGCGGCCCGACGTTGGGCGGCACCGCCCGCGGGTCTGCGCCATCCACGTATGCCGGACGGAACGCCGCTGCGGGTCGCATCGGTCTGCCTCGGCTGGCACTGGTCGCCCTATCGCTATTCCCGGTACGCAGACGACAGCGACGGTGACGGCGCACCGGTCAAGCCGCTGCCGGCATGGCTCGTGGAGATGGCGCGTGCGGCGGTCGTCGATGCCAGTGGTATCGACCCGACGGTGTCCGCCGAGCCGGCTTCCTATTGTCCGGACGCGGCAATCGTGAATTATTACGACGACAATGCCCGTCTCGGTCTTCATCAGGACAGGGCGGAGCACACGATGGCGCCGGTGGTTTCTTTCAGTATTGGTAATGTGTGCGTGTTTCGGTTCGGCAATCCGCATACGCGCACCCGCCCGTGGCGTGACGTTGAGTTGCGAAGCGGGGATCTGTTCGTGTTCGGAGGACCGTCCCGGCTGGCCTATCACGGAGTCCCACGGACGATGCCGGGCAGCGCCCCGCCCGAGCTGGGTATGCGGCACGGGCGGCTCAGCGTCACGGTGCGCGAGACGGGCCTCGCCGGTCAGCCCGGGCGGCCGGTCACAACGGCTGAGGGCGCAGGTATCCCACCCGGTCGGGGATCCACGGGCTGGGGTTGATCTGGAGCGTGCTGGGGAGGGTGTAGACCAGTATCCCGGTGTCGATCTCCGTGAGTATCGGGGCGGTGCCGGCGGTCGGATGCCCGTTCGGCCAGGCCCCGACCTGGTAGGCTTTCCCCCGCGGCGGCTGGTAGTTGTTGCCGTTGCACCGCAGCACGTAGCCACCGGTCCGGGCCGCAACGCTCGTCGGGATGGCGTCCATCCCACAGGCGGGCAGTAGCTGGATGTCCACGTTCCGGGCGGGTTGCTGGGCGACCGCCGTGGTCTTGAGCACCTCGCTTCTGTGATCCAGACAGATCTCGATCCCGATGTCGAGGCCACCAACGGAGATGATCTGACGGTGGGCGTGTTGGGCGCTTGTCTTGCCTGTGCTCATGGCGTTGACATCGTTGTCGAGATGGTCCACGTCGGAGAAGTCCTGCTTCATGCAGGTCCAGTGGAAGAGCTGGTTTCCCGTCGTGACCTGCGCCGAGACCCGCGCCACGGCGTAGGCCTCGCTGAAGATGACGTATTTGAAGGATCCCTGGGAGTCGAATGTCTGCTTGCTGTACACCGCCGTTCCGGGGACCAGCAGCCAGTCGTTGAACAGGCTGTCACTGCGGACCGCATCCTTGATTGAATGCTGGGCCTGTTGGACATCGAAATATCCGTAGTGGTTGTGTCCGCTCTCCTGGCCCTGCGACGAGCGGAAGTAGAACTCCGGCGCGAGAAAGACGTTGAGAACCGTCCCGTTGACGGTGACGGGATCGTCGGCGATCTTCTTCGCGATGAATCGGGCGACCTCCAGCAGATACTGTGCTCGGATTTGCGCCTCTGTGCCGAAGTCGACCGGTTTGGGTAGACAGGACGGCCGATACTGCTGATGGGTGTCGGTCTCGTAGAACACGAATCGCACGTGGCTGTACATCACTGCTCTCCTCAACCGCGGGGCGCCGTGGCGCCGGCCTGTTGCTTCAGGATGTCGACCAGCGCGACGAAACCGTTCTCCACATCATGGAAGTCGAACGCGACAGCCGCCGCGCCGTGCTGGTTCATGAGCGTGTAGGCGACGCTCATCGTCACCGCCCCGCCGCCCACCAGCCTGAGCGAGCCCTGGAATGACGCCTTGGTGACATCCAGCAGGTGGTCGGGTCCGTTGTCGGCAAGCCAGGTGCCCGCGGCGGCCATCCCGCCCACGGCGGCCCGGGTCTGGGTCAGCACGCCCTGGGCGGCCGTGAACGTCCCCTGGGCAACGCCGAGCTCGGCGTACAGTCCTGAGACCCGCGGGTCGGCCTCGATCGGGGTGGTCGTCACCGCGGCCCGGCAGGCTTGCAGGGTTCCCAGGGCGGTGCCGAGCGTTGCCTGTTCGCCGCC
>NZ_CAUVXI010000049.1:0-5459 GCF_963555845.1 Protofrankia sp. Cas8
GACAGCCTGCGTGCCGAGGAGTACCCGCTGACGGCCGGCCGCACGCGTTTGACGAGCGTTCGTTCACACTCGACTATGCGTCCCGCTGATCACCAGCGGGGATGCAGGCGGCTGGGCCCGCAGCCAGCGGGCGTCACCAGCCGGCCGAGGCAGAGCAGCAGGCCCTGGACGATCAGGGCCAGCGCCACGACCAGCACCGTGCCGCCAACGGCCTGCGCGTCGTCGTGGTGGGCTAGACCGTCCAGCACGAGTCGGCCAAGCCCGCCGCCGCCGACGAGGGCGGCGATCGTGGCGGTGGCGATGACCCGGGCCGCCGCCGTCCGCAGGCCTACCAGCAGCAGTGGTGCGGCCAGCGGTAGCTCCACCTGCCGCACCACCTGACCACCGGACATGCCCATCCCGACCGCGGCCTGTGTCACCGCCCTGTCAACGTCGCGCACACCGATATAGGCAGTGGACAGCAGCGGTGGTACCGCGATGAGGGTCAGCGCGACCGTGGCCGCGGTGTTGCCGAAGCCGAGCGGCCCGACGGCCAACAGCACGAGCACGGCGAATGCCGGCACCGCCCGTTCAACCGCGGAGCCGCCGACAGCGAGTATGCGGCCTCGCCCGACGTGCCCGAGCCACACCCCGATCGGTAGCGCGAGGGCGCACGCAATCCCCACGGACGCGGCAGTCACCGTCAGGTGTTCGATGAGGCGCCGGGTGACGCCGTTGTCGCCGTTCCAGTTGGCGCTGTCGCCAAGCCACGAGGCGGTCTGCGAGATTGTGCTCACACGGCGACGTTACCGGGATAAGTCGATACTGACCGGATAATCCGATAGAAAAGCTATGAAACACAAACGACGGCGCTGTGGGTTCCACGGTCGGAATGATCGCAATCGGTGCGGGAGGGGTTGGTCGGAGTCGATGGCGACTGAGCCGATGATTTCGCTTCGAGGCGTCCAGAAGCGTCACCTGGACGGGACGGTCGCTGTTACGAATCTCGATCTCGACGTGGCCGAGGGTGATTTCATCTGCCTGCTCGGGCCGTCCGGGTGCGGCAAGACCACAATCATTAATCTCATCAACAGGATTATCGAGCCGACGTCCGGCCAGATCCTCGTGGCCGGCGAGGATGTTGCCCGCGTGGATCCGGTCACGCTGCGCCGGCGCATCGGTCATGTCGCCGCGAGCGTCGGCCTGTTCCCGCACCTGACCGTCCGGGCAAATGTCGAAACGGTTCCCAGACTGCTGCGCTGGGCGCGGCCGCGGGTTCACGACCGCGGGCAGGAGCTGCTCGAACTGCTTGGGCTTGATCCAGCGGTCGTCGGCGACCGTTACCCGCATGAACTCTCCGCCGAGCAACGGCAACGGGCCGGTATTGCCCGCGCACTCGCCGCCGACCCGCTGGTACTGCTGATGGACGAGCCGTGCTCGGGCTTGGACCCGATGGCGTGTGAGCGGCTGCGTACCGATCTCGTTCTGCTGCACCGGGATATCGGCAAGACGATCATCTTCGTCACGCCCGACCTGGACGAGGCCGTGCACCTCGCGGACCGGATCGCGGTGTTCCGCCCTGGCGGTCTACTTGAGCAGTACGCCGCTGCCACCCGCGTCCTGGGAGCGCCGGCCACGCCGTTCGTCGCGGATCTCACCGGCTTCGACCGGTCGCTGCGTCGGCTCGCGGTCACCCCGCTGGGGGCGGCCGACACCGAACACCCACCGGTGGTGCGGATGGATACGTCGGCGGCCGAGACACTGCAGGCGATCGCCCGGCACGTGCCGGGTGGGTCCGGTGGGTCCGGTGGGTCCGCTCGTTCCGCTCGTTCCGGTGGGTCCGGTGGGTCCGGTGGGTCCGGTGGGTCCGGCGAGGGTAGCCGGGTGCGGGTCAGCACGGACGGCGCCGGCTGGGCGGTCGTCGTCGACCCGGCGTCCGGGGAGGTGCGCGGGTGGGTCGAGGCCGGGGAGCTGGCCGGGCATGGTCCGGTCGCGAGCGCGGCAGCGCTGCGTCCGCTCGCCGGTTGGGTGGAGCTGGGCGCCTCTCTGAAGGACGCGTTCGCCGTGCTCCTGGGCGACGACGCCGCCCGCATCGCCGTCTACGACCGGGACGACTACGTCGGCGTACTCACGCCTGCGTCCCTGCACGCGGCCCTGCGCCGCTCCGTCGAGGCCGATGTGGCCGATGTGGCCGATGTGGCCGGACTGGCCGTTTGAGGGCCTCCGGGTGCGCGCGAAAGGCATGATCGCGCACCTTTCGGCCGGTCGCGCCGGGAGTCGATCAGACGGCGAGAACGCCGGATGTCACCGACCGGAACATGGCCAGGCCGTCCGATCCCGGGCCGGTCAGCGGCTCGACGGCGTGCTCGGGATGTGGCATCAACCCGACAACCGTGCGTCCGGCATTGCAGACGCCGGCTATGTCGGCGACCGATCCGTTCGGGTTCCCGCCGAGATAGCGGGCAACCACCAGGTCGTCATGTTCGAGTTGGGCCAGTGTCGCCGGATTCACCACATAGCGGCCTTCGCCATGTTTCACGGGAATAACAACCTCCGCGCCGGCCGTGTACTCCGAGGTCCACGCGGTCGAGGCGTTTTCCACCCGCAGCCGCTGGTCCCGGCAGACGAAATGGAGGCCGACGTTACGGGTGAGTGCCCCGGGCAGCAGTCCGGCCTCACACAGCACCTGAAATCCGTTGCAGATCCCGAGGACGGGCAACCCGTCACGGGCCGCGTCCACGACCGCGCCGACCATGGGGGAGAAACGGGCTATCGCCCCGGCGCGCAGATAATCGCCGTAGGAGAACCCGCCGGGCAGCACCACCGCGTCCACCCCGGCCAGCTCGGTGTCACCATGCCAGAGCGCAACGGCCTCGCCGCCGCCGAGACCGACCGCGCGAGCGGCGTCCCTGTCATCCAGCGAGCCGGGAAATGTCACCACGCCGATCCGGCGTGCTACCGATGACGCCCCGCCGACTGTTTCGTGCTGGCCACCGCTCATGTGGTCAGCCTACCGGCGATCAAGCGGCGGCCACGCGATCAGGACCCGGCCGGTCAGGACCCGCAGTGAGCCGGGGCGCGTTCGAGCCGGGTGGCGGGTGCGCTTTCATCCCACTGCAGCAGTTTTTCCAGATGAACCCGGATGCCGGGACGCGGCCCGTCCACAATATCGAACTGGACGCTGTCCATGAGCTCGTGCATGACATAGATACCACGGCCGTCTTCGCAGATCGTGTCATCGGCGGATGCCTCGAGAATCATGGCGTCAATCTGGAAGACGTCGAAGCCACCTCCGTTGTCCAGCACCTCGATGGCGGCCACCTGGTTGTCGACGTTGACCGAGACCTCGTACCAGTCATACGCCTGGGCGTGCTTCAGCACGTTGGCACATGCCTCGGTAAGCGCGAGTTCCACGTCGTCGACGCACTCCTGATGCGCGCCGAGAACCTTCAGTGACTGCGTGCACATCCGGCGGACAATAGGAATGGAGATCTCGTCCCGGGGAAGCGACAGCGAAAATCTGATCTCCATGTCCGAGTCCTACCCCGGCGAGTGACGGCTAACCTGCTTCGGCTTCCCGTCCGGCCAAAGGGTGTGCGATCTTGGTTTTTCGCACGCCCGCCGGTCCGGTCCGGGCTGGTGGAGCCCGGTTCCGCACCTGCGCGTAGCAGGTCCGGTACAAGCGGACGGTCACGTGGGTGGGTTGGCGGGAGTTGTCGGTCGCAGGTATTAGCCTTGCGCGTACCAGCCGTCCGTCAACCTGATCCGTCAACCTGATCCGTCAAGCCGAGGAGCACCCGATCGCCCGCCGACAGACCGTCCGCCGCCCCGTGCCGTCTCATTCCGGATCCGTCTCGTCCGGCTCCGGCTCGTCCGACGAGGTCGGCTTGGCCGCGTCCGGGTCGGCTCCGGGCGTCTTCGGGACGGACGAGGCAGATGTTCCCGTCGTCGGGCCGCGGTCGCCGTGCCCGTGTGGGTCAGGGCGCCGCTACAAGGCATGTCATGGCGTGCGGCGGCGGCCCGCGCCCGTCCTGCGTCCCTTTGCGGGCCGGGTCGACGAACCCGATCTGGTGGCCCTGCGCGAGTTGGTGCCCAGCGCGACAGCCCCGCTGAAGCTCTCCGCCAGCTACCTCGCGGAACATCCCGAACATGGCGACCGTGCGGTTCTGCTCGGCACGATGCTGCCGCAGGCAGTGCCTGCAATCGTCCGGGAGAGCGGCGAGATCCTCCTGGCCATGCAGACAGGCGTGCCCAGCGACGATGCGAGCGTTGACGTTGCGCGGGCGCTGCTCGCGGCTCTTGCCGCCGAGCCCGGGGCTCCGGTCATCCCCCGGCAGACAGCGGCGGGCAGCGCCCGTGGCGACGACGGCCGGGCCGGCCCAACGCTGCTGGACATCCTCGATCCGGCCCCGCTGGACATCACGGTCCACTCCGGATTCACCTGGTGGATCCCGCCGTCCGAGGACGGTACCGGTCCCGCTCCGGAGGTCGCCGCCGCCTTGGAGCGGGCGAACGCGGCCGTCGTTCCGACCGTCCGGTTGACCTCGGTCGACGCGGCCTACTGGTGCAGTCCGGGGGAGCGGACGCACCTGCGGTGGGTTCAGGCGTACGACGAGGAACCCCTGCTCGACGCCCTCGCGCGGCTGGCCGTCGCTGGTGATCTTATGGTCGGTGCCGGGTCCCGTTTCGTCGGCTCCTTCCGGGCGGACGGTCTGGTCGTTCCGGTCTGGGACCTCGCGCCGGGCGCTGACGCGGACAGCTGCGAGGAACCGGCGACGGAGCTGCGTGCCCGGTTGGAGCGTGCGGTTGCCGACCGGACTCCGCTGGATGCGTCGCAACGCCGGATGCGTGCCGGCGTCGTGGGCCGGACCCTCACCCTGCGCTGATATGCCGGTAGACATGGCTGGCCGGTCGGACGCTCCGGGCGAGATGTTCGATGTGGTCGTGATCGGCGCCGGTCCGGCGGGAGCAAGCGCAGCTCGGGCGGCGGCCCGGGCCGGTGTCACCGTCTGCATGCTTGAACGGGCCGAGCTGCCCAGGTACAAGACCTGTGGCGGCGGCCTGGTCGGTCTGGCGGTCGACCATGCCGGTATCGACCTTTCGGGCCTGGTCCACGCGAGCATCGACCAGCTCACCGTGTCCCTGGACGGCCGGCTGGCGCGGACCAGGCGCCGGCCAGGTCGACCGATGCTGTCAATGGTGATGCGCTCGGAGTTCGACCGGGCGCTGGTGCACTCGGCCTGCGCTGCCGGTGCGGGCCTGCGGACCGGAGTCCACGTCACCGGCCTGCGCGAAGTAACCGGACCGACCGCCGGACCGACCGCCGGACCAGTCCCCGGACCGGGCGGACCGGACAGCAACGAGGTCCAGGAGGCCACGGCGGCCACGGCGGTCAGGGAGGCCAGGGAGGCCAGGGAGGCCAGGGGGGTCAGGGAGAGCAGGGGGAGCAGGGGGAGCACGGAGATCAGGCAGACGCGGGA
>NZ_CAUVXI010000049.1:5783-27787 GCF_963555845.1 Protofrankia sp. Cas8
GGGGCGGGCGGGAGATACGCGCCCGGGTCGTCGTCGGCGCAGATGGCGCGTCCGGGCGGACGGGCGCCCACGTCGGCGTCCGGTGTGACCAAGTGGACGTCGGCTTGGAAGGTGAGTTCCCGGTGAGCGCACCGACCGCACGGCGCTGGGGCGGCCGGATGCTGCTCGACTGGGGTCCGGTCCCCGGTTCATACGCCTGGCTGTTCCCAAAGAGCGAGGTGCTCACCGTCGGTGTGATCGGTTCGCGGGCAGACGGCGATGCGCTGCGTTCCTACTACGGCGATCTGGTGCGCCGGCTCGGTCTGGGTTCGGTGACACCGTTGCACGACTCCGGGCATCTGACGAGGGTACGGGCCGCGGGTTCGCCACTGCGCCGGGGCAGGGTGCTGGTCGCCGGCGACGCGGCGGGTCTGCTCGACCCGTGGACGCGCGAGGGGATCTCGTTCGCATTGCGCTCGGGGCGTCTCGCGGGGGAGGCCGCGGCCCGAGCCGCTGTCGGTGATCTGTCCGCGCTCGCGGAGTACCCCAGGCGCATTGAAGCGGTGCTCGGCCCCGAAATGGACGCCGGCCGCAAGCTACAGGCGGTTTATGCACACCATCCCGGGCTGCTGCACGCGTTGCTGACCTGCATGCCCGGTACCTTCGGACTGTTCGGGCGGATCGTGGACGGCCGTACGACAGTGGCCAGGCAGCTGCGGCGCCCCGGCGTCCGGGCCGTGACCGGCGCCCTGGCCCGCTGAGTGGTGCCCGGACAGGCTCTAAACCCCGGGTGGTAACCCGCCGAAACGCTCGGGATCCCCGTCTGTCAGGGGAGAACCGAACCGTTCGGCGACGGCACCGGCGATTTCGAGAAACGCCTGCCTCGTCGCTTTTCTCAGCCCTTCCAACGTGATACGTCCGCCGATGGCGAGATGGGGATCGTAGGGTACCTGAACGACTCGCCGGGTACGGGCGGCGAAATGCTGTTCGAGCGTGTTCATATCCACCGACTCGCCATTCACCGGGAATGTCGAGATGACCGTCACCGCCTCTCGCACCTGGGCGGCGTACCCGTGTGCGTCCAGCCAGTCCAGCGTGGCACTGGCCGACGAACCGCCATCCGCGCTGGAACTGCTGACAATCACCAGTGTGTCGGCGAGTTTGAGGACCGCGGGCATGGCGCTGTGCAGAATCCCGGTGCCGCAGTCGGTCAGCAGGATCGAGTAGTGCCGCTGCAGGATGTCGTCGACAGCAAGGTAGTCGGTGTCGGCGAACGCCTGCGAGATCTCGGGATCGTTCGCGGACGCGAGCACCTCCAGGCGGCTGTCGGCCTGTGACAGGTACCGACGAACGTCCACATAACGGTGTAGCGGGGCTGCATTGTCGAGTAGATCGCGCACGGTGTTCGTGGTTGTTCGCGGTACCTTGGCACCGAGCGTCCCGCGGTCGGGGTTCGCGTCGATCGCCACCACGCGGTCCCCACGCAGACTCGCCAGGGTCGACCCGAGGGCCACGGTCGTGGTGGTCTTGCCGACACCGCCCTTGAGCGACATGACCGCGACCCGGTGGCAGTCGTACAAGGGGGTGCGGATGTGCGCGACCAGGCGCCGATGGCGGGCCTCGTCGGCGGACGGCCCAGGATTGATCGCTCCTCCGGACGCCCTGAAGACCAGTTTTCGCCAGCCTCCGGAGGCGGTGTCCGGCTGGGCGGGCAGCAGCGCGCTGGTCATGAGTCTGCCGGGCGCACGGGTGACGTCGGCTGCCCCGTCGTGGCCGGACGGCCGGATCTCCGGTGCTGGCGCCGGGTACTCGGTGCTGGGGTAGGGATTATCCGGGTAGGAGCCACCCGGGTACGGCACCGGCGGTTGCGGTGCGCCGGGACGCGGACCGCCGAGCTGTCCCTCATCTGCACGACCGCTGTTCCGGTAGGGCGGCAGGTCCGGGGCGGGCGCCGCTGCGATCGGTGCCGTGGACGAATCCGGCGCCTGCTCGGCCGCCGGCGGCAGTTGCAGCGGTGGCGGTTGGGGTGACGGTTGCAGTTGCGGCGGTGACGGTTGGGGTGACGGTTGCAGCGGTGGCGGTGGCGGTGGCGGGTAGTCCGCCGAGACCGGCGGGCGTGGCGGTACCTCGAACGCGGTGTCCGCGACGTCGGCGGAGACGCCGAGCGGATCGGTGGAGTCGAACGCCGGCGGGTAGGAGTCGTCCGGGTAAAGCGGTGCCGGCCGGAGCGTGGCGCTTTCGGAGCCGGACCGCTGGAAGCCCGGTGCGGATTCTGCCTGCGGTGCGGATCCCGCTGGTGGTGCGGTGGTGCGTCCGTTGCCGTTCTGGTCGGTGCTCGGGCGTTCCTCGTGCCGCAGTGGAGTGGCGGACAGCCGAGGTTCGGACGGCGGGGGCGGAATCGGCGCGACGTGGCTTGAGTAGCCGCCAGGACCCCGGTAACCGCCGGGAAACGGGTCGCGGTCGAACAGCGGGTCGTAGGTCGACCTTTCGGTCCACGGCCGGGCGATCGGTGGCACGGCCGGCGGTTCACCCGAAGCGCCCGGCCAGGAGCTCGTCAGCGGGTCGAATGTGCGCTCACCACCGGGCGGTGGCACCGGTGGTGGGAACTGAGCGGGCCAGGCCTGGAACGAGGAATACGGGTCGTCGTTGTTCGGCTCGGTCGAGCTCGGCGGAAGATGGGAAGGCGCCGGCGACTGCATCGACTGGCCTGCGCCGCGATCTTCCGCCGGAGCGCGATCGGCGTCAGGCATGTCCGTTCGGGCGTCGATGTCGATGTCTCCGTTCATGCTCCCGCTCAGTCACGGCCTCGCCGGATACCGGTTCAGGGCTCAACGCCACCTGTCCGTCCAGGGCGGCCCACCGCGGCGATTCAGGATTGCATGCCGGGCTCGACCTTGTCATCATCTGTGCCCTGGCCGGGATGGGTAAAGTATGTTCTGTCCGTATCCGGCGCCCATGATGTTTCCGAGGCGAGTGCCGCTGCGGCAGCCAGGACCCAGCGGGTCGGCCGGTCCAGCCGGACGGCGGCGCGTCGCACGTCGTCCCACTCGGGTTGCACGGTGACCACCTGACCGTCCGGGAGCATGCCAATCTTCACGGCGATGGTTTCGCCGCTGACGTTCACCGGGCGGAAAGTGCGGTCAAGCGCCCGCTTGTGTACGGGCGTCTCGCGCAGACCGAGGGTGGGGGTGTGGAAAAAAATCATCTGTCGGACCGGGTCCGCGCGCGCTGGCGCCACCAGCACGGAGAGCGTGTGCGCAGGTCGTCCCTTCTTCATCAGAATGGGCGTCAGCCAGGCATCGGACGCCCCTACCGCCAGCAGTGCCGCCAGAATCTCCGGCCAGGCCCGCGGGTCGAGGTCGTCGACGTTGGTTTCGACCAGTAGTTCATCGGTTGCCGGGGGGATGCGAGCGGCGGCGTATGCGGACACCGACTGCTCTCGTTCTGATGCGCCGTGGGCCGACATCCCGGCGGGTGGCGCGGCCCCGACGACCAGCCGGACGACGTTGGGCCGGCCCGGGATGTCGCGCTGGCCCGCGCCGACACCGACCGACTCCACCCGCATCGCAGGTAGCTGGCCATAGGCGCCCACGTGGGTCGCCACCAGCGCCGCTCCGGTCGGTGTGCACAGCTCCAGGTCCACGGGACCACCGTGAGCCGGCATTCCGCTTGCCCGCAGGAGTTCCAGGACGGCAGGGCCGGGGATCGGCAGGACACCGTGTCCGGTACGGGCCGAGCCGCCGCCGAGCGCCATCGGGGACGCGACCAGCTGGTCCAGGCCGAGCGCGTCCAGCCCCGCGCAGACACCGACCACGTCGGCGAGCGCGTCCAGTGCCCCGACCTCGTGAAAGTGCACGTCGTCGGCGCGGATTCCGTGAACGGTCGCCTCAGCCTCGGCGAGCGTCGCGAAGGTGGCCAGGGCACGCTCGCGGACCGTCGCGGCGAGCGGTGCGCCGGCAAGTAGCAGGCGGATGTCCGCCCAGGTACGGCGGAGATGCTCACCGCCGGGTGCCCCGATCCTCTGCAGTCCGTCCGGATGCGTCGTACCGCCACTGCTGATCACATCATTGGTGGTGACGTGGACGCGAGTGGCGGCAATGCCGGCCCGGCGGGTCACGGTGACATCCAGGCGGACTGGAAGTCCAAGCGCATCGACCGCGTCGGCGATCACGTCGGCCCGCTGACCTGTGCCTGCGAGCGCCCCGCTCACTGCGCCAAGCAGCATGTCCCCGCTCGCCCCGCTGGACAGGTCGAGCCACCCGACCCGTGCCGGGCGGGGCGGCGAAGACCCGGTCGGTCCGGTCGGCATCGCTGCTGCGCTGTTGGCTTGGTGCGTTCCGGCGTCAGTCACCCGTCCACTGTCGTCCACCCGTCCACTGTCGTCCGGTGGTCGGGGTCGCCGGAACGCGCCCCGGACCCGCCCTGCCCCGGCCCCCTGTAGCCGATCGCGGCCGACGGTAGCGAAGCGGTAGGTCAAAACGGTCGCTATAGCAACGAAAACTACCTAACGCCCGGGTGTCCGCGGGCAGTCCAGTAGGTGGAAATCGTCGCCATCACGGCCCAAATGACCTACTCCATCGGCGGACGATCCGCGGGTGCCGCGGGTGCGGATATGGGCGCTGTTCGGCGGGCGATGCGGGCGGCGAAGATTCCCGCTCCGAAGCCGTTGTCGATATTGCAGACAACGATGCCGGGTGCGCAGGATGTGAGCATCCCGAGCAGAGCGGCAAGCCCGCCAAAGGAAGCGCCGTAACCGATGCTGGTGGGGACCGCGACCACCGGCGTACCAACGAGCCCACCGACGACGCTTGGCAGGGCACCTTCCATGCCGGCGATGACGACCAGACAATCCGCGGCGGCGAGGATGTCGCGGACCGCGAGCACCCGGTGCAGCCCGGCGACCCCCACGTCCGTGATCGTCTCAACGCCCGCTCCGGATGCGCGGGCGGTCAGCGCGGCCTCAGTGGCGACCGGCGCGTCCGACGTCCCCGCGCAAACGACGACGACCCGCCCCCGGGCCGGTGGCAGTGGGCCGACGACGACCGTGGACAGCCGGGTGGAAGGCCCGGACTCCGGACCCGGACCCGGACCCGGACCCGGACCCGGACCCGGCGGACTGGACGTGGTCAGCTCCTCGGGCCACTGGAGGAGCAGCGCCGCGACGGTGGCCGCGTCCGCGCGGGTCACCAGCGTCGGATGGCCGGGGCCGGCCACCCGCCGCAGCTCGGCGACGATGCCGACCGTTTGTGCCGGCGTCTTGCCGGCGGCGTAGACGACTTCCGCGTCGCCGGTGCGCAGGCCGCGGTGGGTGTCGACACGGGCGTACCCCAGGTCGGTCCAGCCGGTGCCGTCGCCGAGCGGGCCGGCGGTGAGGCGGCTCAGGGCTTCGTCCGGACTGACCGCGCCGGCGGCCACGGCGTCCAGCAGGAGCCGCACATCGGCCGTGTCCATTCCCCCGACCCTATGCTGCCTGGTGCAGGAAGGAATCAGGTTCACGTTCCACCCGCCCACATAGCACGCACGTGCCGCAATAGATCGGCCGTATACGGCTCCGTATAAGGATGAGGACGAGCGTGGGCGCGCTGGCTGTTCGGCCGGTGGAATGCCGATGCGCCGGTCGATCCGACCTGGTTGCCGACCTGGTTGCCGGCCTGGTTCGGTGACCAGGCATGGGCTCCGCGATGGTGGGACGACGACACCATCTGGCTGATCGACGTGGAGAACGTCGTCGGCCGGGTGTGGACGGGGACGGCCGACGACGACCTCTACCGACTGTGGGACCTCTACACAGCCCAGCACCGCCACGGTGGGTAAGAGGTGAACGGTGTCCCGGGCGAGCTTTCAGCGGGATCTGGACCGTGTCGGGGGGTGTCGCGTGCGCTGCGTGACGATACGGGGAGCTAGGCTGTCCAGCTCATCATAATTCGGACGGTAGATGACTGGTTGGAATCGGGGTCCTTCAATGCGGTCCGTCACGACGCCGTAGGATCGTCAAGGTGAGACGCGCTGATCCGGTCCGGGTCGCTCCCGCTGCGGTGATTGGGCCGGCCCGCGCGATCAGACCCACCCTTGATGGGATGCCGTGGGCATGAGTGCACCGACCCGGCTGGCCTGTCTCGGGCCTCCTGACACGTTCTTCGATGCGGCGTTGCTCACTCTGCCGATCGTTCATGAAGTCGATCTCGACCCATTACCGAACGTAGCGGCCGTTCTTGGCGCGGTCCGTCAGGTCGACGCCGCACTGGCCGGCGCGTTCGGCGCGTTCGGCGCGTTCGGCGCGTTCGGCGCTGCACCGTATCTGCGCTGAGGTCCGATTTCTCGGCAGCTGACCGAGTGCGGATGGACAGGCTCCGATCATGCGGTCCAGCACGTCGGACGATGCCTTCCGCAACGCGGCGGCCTGGCTTTCCGGTCTGCGTGGGAGCGTCGCCCGCGCCTGAAGAATTCGGTCCAACGGTTGCGTTGCGAGCGCGATACCGCCGGGGGTAACTCAGGTCGTCGTGAGCCGACCCGCAAACTCTCCGTGCCTGTCGTGGTCTGAGCGTGCTCTCTCCCCTTGGCGCATCCCGCGATGCGCTTCGCATGAGTTACCTTGAGTCACATTCTTGCTGCTGAACGAGATCATATCGGTACGGAAAGTGCCACATTGTGGCCTTGCCGACAGGACACAGGGAGCGCGTAGTCATGTCCCACGCTGACGAACTGTCCCCGTCAGCTTGCTCGGCCAGCCTCTGGCCGGCGGCTGCGGAGGTAGGCCAGCCAGGCCCGCCCGATATGCCGGCCGCGTCGATTCCGGCCGCCCGTACCCCCCCAGACGATCATCCGGACTCCTATGTCCTGCCCGCCCCGATGTCATCGCCGGGCGAAGCCGGCTCCGCCGTAACGGGGGCCGACCGTCGCGACATCCCCACGATGTCGATCGCCGGGACATCGGCGCTGCCCGATCGGCGGCAGTTTCACCTCTATGCGGGGGCAACCGTCGTCGGCGTTTTCCTCACCGATGGGCAGCTTGCGGACGTGGTGGATGGGCGTGGTGCAACGCCGTTTCAGGTTGCGCTTGCACATGCCGAGGAGCGGTTGGCCGCTTTGCTGCGCGCGCACGAGTACACGGCGCCCGCGCAGGTGGCGACACAGGCCGTTCGCCTACGCTCCGGTCTGGGCCGGCTGGCCCGCGGTTCCCTGCAGGCCTCGGACGCCCGTCGGTTGCGGATCATCGCTGGTCGGCTTGCCGTTCTGCACGCTGATGCGGCGTTCAAACTGGGCGAGCCCGATGCGGCACGAGCCCTGGCCGCCCAGGGATACGCCGACGGGCAGTGGGCGGGTGACGGACCTCTGCAGGGATCGGCCCGTGAGATCGCGGCGGTGGCCGAGTTCTACGGCGGGCGTCCGGCGGTTGCCCTGCAGCTCGCGCGGGACGGGCTGCGCCACGTCAGTGGCGGTCCGGTACGGGCGCGCCTGGTCTGTCAGGAGGCCCGCGCACTCGCGGCCCTCGGCGACGTCCGTGGCGCCGCACTGGCGCTGGATACTGCCTACGATCTTGCTGACATGATTCCCGTGGAACAATGGGGATCTCCCGGTCCGGGCTTTGACACCTTCCATCCGGTGGAGGTCTCCTACAACGCGACCACGGCGTTGTGCCTGCTTGGCCGGCCCCGTGCCGCAGAGGAACATGCACAGATCGCCATGCCCCGGCTTGACGCGATGAACACCCCGGGTTTCCGTTCGGTGATCAGACTGGATCTTGCATTGGCCCTGGTCCGCCAGGGACGGCTCGAGCTTGACCGGGTTTGCGCGCTGGCCACCGAGGCGATCACTATCTCCTGGGCACGCACGGTGGCGTCGGCGTCGAATCGGGCCGATGAGTTGCTGGCGATAACCCGAACGCACGGTGATGTCCGCGACGTGCGGGAGCTGGCGGCGTTCGTACGCGACTGGCAGCGGGAGGGCGAGAAAAAGGCATCGTCATGGACGTCAGGGCCGTAGACGTGTCAGGGCCGTAGACGTTCAGAGCCGTGGATATCGGCCAGCGGTGGAGCCCGTCGCTGAACGTGCATAACGAACCAGCAGCACTGACCGTGTGTCATGAGGACATGGAAGGGCGCGGAGCGAGGTGGGTACGTTCGGAGGAACTGGCCTGACGACGCTCCGGGTTGAATGAGGATCGGAGCGATGTCGGATGGCAGTCACGGGGTGCGATGGTCGCTTCACCGTGGCGAACGCATGGTCGATTCTCCGCGAGATGTGCGCGGCGGTCGGGTTGGACGACCGGGATGCCGAGGTCATCAAGATTACCGCCAACGCGGTGTTCCGGTTGCCGCGGGCCAGGCTGGTCATCCGGATCTGCGGGTCGCAGGCGATGGCGCACCGCGCGCACAAGGTTGTCCAAGTCGCTCGCTGGCTGGCCCGACACGAAGTGCCGGCGGTGCGCCTTGCGCCGGGTCTGCCGGCACCGCTGCTCCTCGGTAGCGTCGTGGCCACATTGTGGATCGACGCTCAGGCCGAGCCGCGACTGGTCGAGCCGCCCGGTCGCCACTTTCAGGAGAACCAGCCCCTGCTGGGCGTTCGAGGGCCAACCACACACGCCGCCACCACACGCGGCGCCTCAGCACTCGGCTCGACAGCGCACGTATCGGCTTCACGTGCCTCCACCACGGGTGAACGGGTGGTGAACGGCGACCCTCCGGCCGCGTCCGATCTTGCTGTAGTTCTACAGCGGATCCACGCGCTACCACAACCCGACACCGCGTTACCCCCATGGGACCCGCTGGACGACGTTCGCAGGCGTCTTGCCGATGCGGAGGGCCTCACCGACGCTGACCTCGCGTTTCTCCGGCGGATGGCCGACCGGCTCCAAGCCGCCCTCGAGGGTGTCACGTACGACCTCCCGGCGGGTATCGTCCACGGCGACGCCCATCTCGGCAACCTGATCAGATGCCACGACGGACGGGTGGTCATGTGCGACTTCGATTCCGCCTGCTACGGACCCACCGAATGGGACCTGATCCCGGTGGCTGTCGGGCAGCTGCGCTTCGGTTACCCGCCGGAACAGCACGCGGTGCTTGCGTCGGAGTACGGCTTCGATGTGACGCGTTGGTCGGGATTTGAGGTCCTGCGGGCCCTGCGGGAACTGAAGCTGGTGACCAGCGTTGTGCCGATTCTTGCGAGCAATCCGCGGGTGGCAGCGCAGTTCGCCGTCCGCCTGGCGAGCCTGCGTTATGCGGACGAAAGCGTCCGCTGGCTGCCGTATTCCTGACTCCTATCAGTTTTCTGATAGTTCTTCGAGCCAGGATTTCCGCTGTTCCCCGCGATTGAACAGGGTCCGTCGTCCTGTTCGGGATGTGAATCTGGCGGCTGATGTTGCCATCGTATCGGAACACCGTTGGCAGCCGTGTCCGGGCGGTGTGGAGGTTGGGTTCGATATCGGAGTCGTTGAGCTGGTCGGCCTTGTCCAGCGGGATCGGCACCGTCGACAGGGTGACCATTGGAGCTGGTTCTAAGACAGGTCCGAAGAAGATCCTTCGAAGATGCGTCGGGTGAATACGGCAATCATGGTCGCTGTCCAGGCGACCGCGAGCAGGCAGCCGCCGATGACATCCGACAGATAGTGCACACCGAGGGCGAGACGCGCACCTCCGACCGCCACGATGATCAACACTGTCGGTGCTGAGACGACGACCGGTGGCCGTCGCCCGTGGACCGCGGCCAGCGCGGTCAGCCCCACCAGCACCGCGACGGTCACTCCGACCACATGCCCGGACGGGAAGCTCGTCCCGTGGGCTGTGGCGACCGGCGCCGCGACGGACGGGCGGGCCCGATTGACCAGTACCTTGACGGCACTGCCGATGATTCCGCCGATCCCGACGGTGATTGCGATGAACAGGGTCAGCCAGCGGAGGCCGGCTGGATCGAGCCGGCCGAGACCACGGGCGTTTCCACCCCGCCCGGGGCGCACTCGAGTCCACAATGCCACCACAACGGCCAGGGTGGCCACTCTCAGGATGAACGGGGCGATCAGGATGCTCAGGACATCGGCGGCGTCGATCAGCCAACCCCGGGTGGCCACGACGGCGTTGAGGTCCGCGGCCGTGTCGGTGTCCGCGTGGGCAAGGGGCGCCCAGCGGGTCTTTACCACGATCGTGACTACGACGAACAGCCCCGCGCAGGTCCCTGCGATCCACCAGGCTCGCGCAGCAGCTGGCGATCGCGGACGGGTCGGCGGGTCCGATGCCGACAGCCCTGCTGACAGCCGCGGCCGAGGCCTGGCCCGTGGATCATCACCCTTCCCCGTCGAGGGCTGTCGGGTTCCCATGACGTCCCAGTCTCGTCCCGCCGGGCGAGGGAAGCCCAACCAGACGGCCTGGGTGCCGACCCGGGTAGGCCGCGGGGCCGGCCCCGCGACGCCGCGTGCCTATTGCTGGGCGTGCTAAGAACAAGAACGGGTTCTATGAGCCGGAAAATCATGTACCCGAGCGCGCCGAAAGCATGGGTACACCGATTCATGCAGGCCTTCTCCCCGTTGGCGTTTTTCTGCTTCGTCGTCGACTCGAAAGGCGACGGTCCGGGCGGGAGAAAAGAGTTGCCGTGGCTCCCATGAGAATTCGTCGACTATCGTTGTCGCGGTCGCCGCCGGGTCGAAATCCCGGGCACCGGGTCGGTCAGAATAGCGCAGTCGCGGGCGGGCGCACCCGCCGTCACCAGACCCGGAATCCATCGGTGGGACCGTGTCGCGCGTGCCGAAAGTGGCCGTCCGGCGTCGCTCGGTGGCCCGATGGAGGCCTGCCGCCGGATATATCGGTGCCTTCCCGGCCGACGGCGGCGAGTTCTATGGACCAGATGATACGTGCCCGTTCCCTCAGTATTACTTCTCTTTTTGCGGCATGACCTCATTTTGCGATAAGGAGACTTTTCGAAATTACACGGACGAAGTTATCCGGCGGGGTTGACCGGGTGAGCGTCCAGTGGAGTAGGGTCACTTCTTGTTCGGTCAGTCCCGGCGAGAGGAAAAAACGTGATGGCACAGCAGCAGCAGCAGCAGCAAATCGAACAGCAGCTGCGGCAGAACTGGCAGCAGATCCGGTACCGACTTCTCGATGAATTCGGACAGGTCGGCACCGCGGACCTCGACGCGGCTCGTGACGTCAACGATCTCGTTCAGCGGATCGCGGACAAGACTCACCACAGCGAGCGCTACGTCGAGACCCGGCTGCAGGAGCTCGTCGGCGCGGGCGCTGGTGTCGGCGGCCAGTTCGGCGGCCAGCAGCAGGGCGGCGGCCAGGGCGGCTTTGGCCAGCAGCAGGGCCAGCAGGGGCAGCAGGGCCAGCAGGGCCAGCCGTTCGGCCGCTAGTCCCGCCGTCGTGGCGGTGATACACCGCCACCTGTCCTGACACCCGCGGCGGCGTGCGAAGCGATGATCGCACGGCCGCCGGCCAGGTGCCATGACTGCGCGAGATTGTCTTCGCGCGAAATATGGACCAGTCAGGTGGTCTCACCACCAAGTATCAGGAGACCACCTGACTGGTTCAGGTACCAGCATACTTTCCAAACTGGCCAAAGGCCGTGCGATCATGCCTTTTTCGCACGGCCGGCGGCATGCCGGATCGTCGGTATCTGGCCAAAGGCCGTGCGATCATGCCTTTTTCGCACGGCCGGCGGCATGCCGGATCGTCGGTATCTGGCCAAAGGACGTGCGATCATGCCTTTTTCGCACGGCCGGTGGCATTCATGATCTTCGTTGACATGAAGATCATGGTGTCAGGCTCACCAGGAGTGTCCGGTACTCCAGCAAAGCATCGATCAGACCCGTGACAATGGGATTACGGGGCATTTGACCCAGCTCGGCAAGAATTGAATCCGTCTGTTCCAGCGTAGGCTGGGCGTCGACAGCGGCGACGAGTGTGACCAGTCTGCTCATGGGCGGCCTTTCAACGACTCACAGTCGTGAAGCGACGTCCATTTGACCAGCACCTCGTGTGGCTGGGTCGCCTCACCGGATACACCTGCCAAAACGGCACCGCGTGGCGGGTTCACCATCACTTTTCGTTCCATGCCCTTCAGGGAGGAGCCCGGCTCCTTTGTCGGGCAGTGGTACAACTGACGTTACCGTAAAAAACGGTAGAGCTGCGGTGTTCCCGTCGGGTTGAATGGTCGTTACGGCGAGGTAACAAAGTTTGCGCCCAGTAGTCAGATCGCCCGCGGTCCGGTGGATGCCTGCGGGCTGATTGCGCTATTTGTACATGATGTGCTGGCCGGTGCATCCCCATTGCTTCCCGTGACGCTCTCCGAGGGTATCAATCCACCGCCGTTGCGCATCCGTGGCGTCGGGTGTGGCGGCGTCGGGTGCGGCGGCGAGAGGCGAGCGGCGAGAGGCGAGCGGCGAGAGGCGAGCGGCGAGAGGCGAGCGAGAAAGTGTCGTTCACAGGCCGGTAGCCTCAGACGTGTGGTCAGTGCGGGTCCGTCTTCGGGCGGCAGTCGGCGGACGGCAGCCGGCCGGCAGGGCGGGGTTGCCGAGCCTGCCGCAAGCAGCCCCGGACGTGATGCGCTGGCGGCGCCGGGTGTCGGCGATCAGGTCGATGTAGCCCTCAGCCGTGAGTTGGAGGGCCTTGCCCATCGTGCGTGGCCCCCGTTGCGTGAGCGCCACGTCGGTGGTTGGGTGCTGCGGGCGTCGGCTGGCTCTTCGCGGCGCGGCAACTCGGTCTGGGCTCGTGGAGACGTCTCTGATCTTTCTGTCGCGCTCGACGAGGTCCGCGGCTTCTACGCCGCGGCAGGGCTTCGCCCGACAATCCAGATCACCCCGGTGTCAGTGCCGGCCGGCATCCACCAGGCGCTGGACGCGGCCGGGTTCGACGACACAGGTCCGACCGATGTCTGCACCGCCGATCTGGCGGACCTTGCCGAACGGCTGGACACCGCCGCGCCCGTTGAAATGATCATGTTTGATGGCATCGCCGACACCTGGCTCGACGTTGCCGGGCGGGTCCTGTCAACCTTTGCCGACCAGCGCACCGGCACCCTCAAGGTGTTGGCGAATCTCACGGTGGCGGCGAAATACGCCATGTGTGTGGCCGACGGTGTGCCGGTCGCGGTCGGCCGCGGGGTCCTCGACGGAGACTGGCTCGGCGTCTACAGCATGGCGACCGTACCGGGCGCGCGCGGCAGGGGGGCGGCGCGTGCCGTCCTTGCCGGGCTTGTCACCTGGGCTGCCGACGCGGGTGCGTCGCGCGCCTACCTGCAGGTGGAACAGACCAGCGCCGCGGCCCGCCGGCTGTACGGCGCGCTCGGGTTCCGACCCGTCTATCGGTACTCCTACCGACGACATCATCATCCTGTCGGCGGTCCGGATGTGTCCCCACGCTGATCATCGAGGAGCCATGACGCCCGAGCAGGCCAGTCACAGTCTCTTGGAGCCGGTGGGCCGGACCCGCGTGATGGGCGTGATCAACGCGACCCCGGATTCGTTCTCCGACGGGGGTACCTATTCGACCGCCGCTGCAGCGGTCCGGGCCGGGCTGGCGATGGCCGCCGACGGCGCCGACATCATTGACGTCGGCGGTGAGTCGACCCGACCGGGTGCGGCCCGGGTCGATCCGGACGAGGAACTGCGCAGGGTGCTGCCGGTTGTGACCGAGCTGGCCGCGGCAGGGGTCGCCGTCAGCGTGGACACGACTCGCCGGACGGTCGCCGAGGCCGCGCTGGCAGCCGGTGCTGCGATCATAAATGACGTGTCGGGCGCGGCCGACCGCGATTTGCTGACGCTCGCCGCCGAGCGGGGTGTTCCCTACGTATTGATGCATGCCAGGGGTGCGAGTGCGAACATGTCCACGCGGGCGGTCTACGGTGACGTCGTGTCCGAGGTCGTGGCCGAGCTGCGTGAGCGCCTTGGAGTCGTAGTCGCAGCCGGTGTCGCGCCGGAAAATGTGATCATCGATCCGGGGATCGGCTTCGCGAAGAAGGCCAGGCACAACTGGGCCCTGCTCGCGCACATGGGCGCCTTCGCCGCGCTGGACCAGCCCCTGCTGGTCGGTACGTCGCGTAAGTCGTTTCTCGGCAGCCTGCTCGCGGACGCCGACGGTCGGTCCCGGCCGGCAGCTGACCGCGACGACGCCACCCAGGCGACAACGGCGCTACTGGCGGCCACCGGGGTCTGGGCGGTACGGGTGCATGCGGTGCGGGCGGCGGCGGACGCCGTCCGGGTCGTGCAGGCATGGCAGGGCGCCCGCGCCCCCTGGCAGCCGCACGATGCGCGCACCCGGTCAGCCCGGCTTCGGTCCGCAGCCGGCGGCTCTGACCCGGGCGGGCCCGGACGTCCACCGGCGGGTGCGGCATGACCGGTGGACCACCGGGAGCGGGATGGCCCGGGGCCGACGGTCCGCTGGCCGCCGCGCCGGACCGGATCGCCCTCACCGGCCTGCGGGTCCACGGCTGCCATGGCGTCCTGCCGGCCGAACGCGCGCTGGGTCAGGAGTTCATCGTGGACGCCGTTCTGTGGGTGGATACCCGGCCGGCGGCCAGGACCGACGACATCACCGCCACCGTCGACTACGGGACGCTGGCCCGGACCCTGGCCGGGATCGTGGCCGGCGAACCGGTGGATCTGATCGAGACGCTTGCGCACCGGCTGGCTACCGCGTGTCTGGCCGACCACCGCGTTGCCCGGGTCCAGGTGACCGTGCACAAGCCCGCGGCGCCGATCCCACTGCCGTTCACCGACGTCGCGGTCACCGTGACCCGGGACCAGCCCGCGTGACCGGGCCGATACCGCAGCCGGGGCCGCCGACCGCGGTTCTCGCGCTGGGCTCGAACCTGGGTGACCGCCTTGCGCGGCTTCGTGCCGCCGTCCGTGCGCTGCGCGCCCTGGCGATGTCGGAGGTGTACGAGACCACGCCCGTCGGAGGACCCGACCAGGACAATTATCTCAACGCGGTCGTGTTGGTTCACGCGGCGCCGGCGCGGGCCCTGCTGGCGGCCGTGCGGTCGGCCGAGGAGGCTGCATCGCGGGTGCGGACGGTACGGTGGGGGCCGCGTTCCCTGGATGTCGACGTCATCGCCTGCGGCGAGCTGGTCAGTGACGATCCGGAGATCCTCATCCCACATCCGCGTGCCCACACCCGTGCGTTCGTCTGCGTCCCATGGCTGGACGTCGATCCGGACGCGGTGCTGCCCGGTCATGGTCGGGTAGCCGATCTGGTGGCCGGGCTGGATGCCTCCGGGGTCCACCGAACGCCGTGGAGTCTGCGCCGGTGAAGCCGACCCGGGCGCGTGACCTGGTGGCGGCGGCTGTGGTGGCCGGTGCGTTCACCTACGTTTTCATGATCTTCAATTATCAGAATCTACCGCGATTCCCACACACGGCACCGCTGTCGCTGGTGATCGTCGGATTGGTGGAGGCGCAGACCGCGTCGATCACCCGGCGTCGGTTGCAGGGGCGGCCGGGGACGAGGCCGATCCTGCCGCTGACCGTCGCCCGGCTGGCGGCCATGGCCAAGGCCAGCAGCCTCGCCGGTGCGGCGCTGGCGGGGGCGTGGGCGTCGGTATTCGGTTACGTGCTGCCACGCTCGGACGAGTTCCTCACCGCTGGCACGGATACGATCACCGCCGGTCTGGGAATCGGAGCCGCTGCGGTGCTCGTCGTCGGCGGCCTGTTGCTTGAGCGTGTCTGTCGAGTCCCCAAATCCTAAGTGGGTGGTAGATCTTCAATCGTGCGGACCGGCGCCCGGGCCTTGTGAGCTGGACAGATGGCTTTCGCAACATGCGCTGGAACCCTCGCGGCCGGGATCTCTTACTCTGGTGGTTGTCAACTGGGCGCGCGCAACGCGAGCGCAACGCCGTGATACACCGATGGGGACGTTTGGTTGGTGCGGACCGCGATGGGAGGTCAGTCGGTGGCGGACGGCGTGCGACGGTCTGATGCAGCGAATCCGCGTCGACCAGGGGCCGTGGATGGCACGCCGGAATCGCCGGCATACCCCGATGGAAGCGCGGCCCCGGCACATGCGGTTCCCGACCGTCGGGACGGCTATCCCCCGGGCCCGCACCGCAACCAGGAGCCGTACCAGGACCGGTACCAGGGTCCGTACCAGGACTCCGGTCAATATCAGGATTCCGGTCAATATCAGAACCCTGGTTCGTATCGGGATGCCGGTTCCCGTCCGCGGCCGGACAGGCCCCCGGCCCAGGATCCCTACCCACCGGCTGGCGGATATCCGGCGCCGGACTCGCGCGCGCCTGGTCCCCACCCGGGCAACGGCGCTGCGCCACGGGCTGAATACGTTCGCAATGATCGGACGGCTGGCCCCGGCAACGACGCCGGTTACCGCGCCGAGGCGGCGCCCCGTGGCCACGGTCCGGTCGCGCCCGGATACCCGCCGGCCGGTCGATCGCCGACCGACGTCTACGGTGAGAACACCCGATACGCCCCACAGGCCGCGCCCTCAGGGCCACCACCGGTCGATCCCGGTTCCCGTGGCGGCGCGCCGGCCTACCGTTCCGCGCCGCCACGGCCAGGCGGGCCTGGCGGGCCTGGCGGGCCAGGGCCAACTTCCGGTCCGCACCAGACCGCGGTGTCCCACCCCCAGCACGGGGACCGGCATCCCCAGGGTCGGCCCTATCCACCCGACACCGGGGGCTACCGGTCCGGTGGCCCAGGCGCGGGACAGCCGCCGGCGGACTTCGGGCCGGGGTACCCGCAAGCCCGTGGCGGGAACATGCCGCGCAACGGGGCCGCGCCGATCGCGTCGCCCGATGTGGATACCACGACTGTGGGCGGACGTCCCCCCGCGCAGCAGGCTTACCAGGGCCGCGCCGGGGGACAGCCATCCGCTGGGTCCACGGGGCCGATGCCACGCCATCCCGCGGATTCGACGCCCCCCAGGGGATCGGCGGGGGCTGCGGCGGGGGCCTCGGTGCGGGAATCGGGGATGGACGACGGATCCGCCGGTACAGGCGGTGTACGGCGCCCCCGTGAGACCCGTGAGACCACCGAGGCTACCGACCGGCCGAAGGGAGTCGCCCCGCCGCGTACCACCCGAGCACGCGCCGACGCTGCCGGCACCGGCGCCCGACGTCCGGGCGCGGATCGAGCGGATCGAGCGGATCGAGCGGACCGGCCCGTCAGGACGGAGCGATCCGCGAGCTCGGTCACGCCCGACCAGGCTGGCCGCGGTCGGTCCGAACGCGTGCGTGGCCGACGTCGGGATGACCATGGCAGCGCGCCATCCTCGATTGAGGACACCGGTTCGCACCGGGCACAGCCCCGCAACGCTGTCGCAGGCACGCCACTGCTGCGGCGCCTGCTGTACGCGGTGGTGATTCTCGCGGTCGCCTTCGCCGTCGGGGGTGGCGCCGGGTTCGTCTGGCAGAAGATCAATCCCGGTAAGGCCGCCACCGCGGCCCGGCCGGCTACCGCGCCGAGCGGCACGGCCGCCGCGGCGGGGCCGTCGGCATCAGCAAGCCCCGTCGCTGGCCCGGGCACCACAACGGCCCCCGCGACGGTACCGGCTGACTGGGTCGCCGTCACCGACGCGAAGCAGCGGGCGAAGTTCTCTCATCCGCCGGGGTGGAATCAACGCAGAGACAACACCGCCGTCTTTTTCATCGAGGCCCCGGCGGGAACAGCATCGGGATCTGGAACAGCATCGGGATCCGGGACGGCGACGGGCGGGCCTCGGATGATCGGAGTCGCGCGTGTCGCGGCTACGGATCAGCGGGCGGCGCTCAAGGCCGTCCAGGACTCCGAGTTCGCCGCTCAGCCTGGGTTCACCCAGGAGAGGTCCGGACAGGTCACGGACACGACCGCCGCACCGAGCCAGGAGCTGGTCGGCTCCTACCTGCGCGAGGGGCAACGAGTCACCTACGTGATGCGGGCACTGTCGGCCGGGGACGCGGTTTATGTCCTGATCGCCCGGTCGCCATCGGCACAGGCGGACACCGCGACGACCCTGATGGCGAGCTTGCGGGCGTCGTTCACCCCGGCCTGACCGACGCGGTCCACCCCGGCCTGACCGACGCGTTTCAGAGGTTGGGTCCGGCTCGGTGCGACCGCATTGGCGCGAGCAGCCGCCAGAGCACCTCTGCGGTGTTGAACTGTGCCGGACCGCTGCTGGGTGGCCAGCCATGGGCGACACCGGGAAGCAGGAACTCCACGACCCGCTGGTCGGACGAGCAGCTCGTCTCCTTTCTTGTCGCCGAGTAATGGCCGCCGGCCGGGGATGCGGCTGTGGCGGGGGCTGTGGGCGTGGGCGTGGGCGTGGGCGTCGCCTGGCCACCGGCCGCATCCTCGGTCGGTACCCCGTCGGCGTCGGTTCTGACGCTGTCGTCCGGTTGCGGGGACGAAGGGCAGCCGGCTCTGGCCCGGAACGGCTTCAGGCTGTCCTCGACCGATGTGAGCGATGCCCCCAGCACATCGGACCAGGCGGTGCCTTCGTAGGGAACGCGTTCATCGAGCTGTCCGTGCACGGCCACCACACCGATCGGGGCCGCCGGTGTGCAGCCTGTGATCTGCCGACTGGCTGCCACCACGGCGATGCCGGCGATTTCGGACGGGTGCTCACACGCGTAGCGGTACGCGAGCATCCCACCGTTGGAGAAGCCGACCAGAATCACCCGGTGACGGTCGATGGGATAGTGCTGTTCGAGATGGGAGATGAGGGCCCGCAGCCATCCGACGTCGTCGACATGCTCGGCGGCGGCCTGCCCGCAGCAGGTGCCGGCGTCCCACGATTTGTCCAGACCATCGGGATAGGCCACGGCGACGCCGGCACTGGCGGCCAGGGCATCGATGCCCCACTTCGCCTGGGGCTCGCGACCGTCGTTCGCAAGGCTGTGCAGCGCGACGACGAGCGGAAAGGGCCGCGGGGATGTGGCCGGCGGCAGGGTGAGGCGCAGCTGCGGCGTTCGCCCTGACCGTTCGTAGGCGTCCGGTCCGATCGTCGGGGTGGCGGCGCCAGCCACGGGCGTGATCGGCGTCCGGTGAGACCGGCTCACGGTGGCGCACCCCGCCAGGTACCAGGTCAGGACAAGTACGAACCCGGTGATGAGGCTGAGCATGGTGCGGCGACGCGAGGATGGCACCACTCGGATTTTGTCCCGCCCGCCAGACGGGCCTGTCATCGGTGTCGGTGTTGATCTCCTCGTGGACTGCGAAGGCCACGGGTGACGCTCGTCTCGCCATCCCGGCCGGTGTGTGGTGCGGGACCCGTGGTGGATCCGGGCAGGGCCGAAAAGACGCCTGACTCCGGTGCCGCGCCCTGGCTACCCAGGCCGCATCCCGACGGTGTCTGCAGTGTCGTTGGGGTTGTGGCGGGCGTTGGGGTTGTGGCCGCAGGCATTGGGGTGGACGCCGACATGTGATCTTTCGCTCGACTCCGGACGATGTCAGTGCCGGGCCCGTGCCCGTCTGTCCTGACCACGCCGAGACGGGGTCGGTCGGTCGGGCCGGTCCGGTCTACCGGATCGGTGACATCGGTAATATCGATGACATCGGCCATGCCGGCTATATCAGCTACCTCGACATCACCTGCATCTGTCAGGTCGGCTGTATCCGACGTGGCTGCCTCATCAGGACGCTCTGGCCGCGGGCTGATCGCGGCGGCGGCGCGCCGGTAGCGGACAAACGCCTCCTGAGCGCGGTTCTCCAGGTTGTCGACCAGTTCGAGCTGCTCGCGGACACGACGCTCACCGGCTGGTCCGGCGGCGAGAAGGTCCGACAGGCAGCGGTCGACCGCGCGACGGGCCTGCAGCCAGACAAGGAGCAACCGGGAGCGCTCCAGGTCTGATGGCATGTCCACCGAAATGTCTCCCCCGTTTCCCGCGCTCCGCGCAGGTGGCCTGCGGCCGCGGACGGCCTGGGGACCCAGGCCGTCCGGCAGGCCGAATCCAGCGCGCCGCATGGCGGAGCGACGGGACCGGCGCCGCCGTTGGTCGCGACACTCCGTCGTACCCAGAGTGCCTCACCCACATCCCTCGCGTGCGTCAGTTCGCACAAGGAGCATGGGTGCGTCGTGGGGATCTCGGATGGTTTGGGTGGTCCTTGGGTCTGATGGCGTGGTGTTCGTGATTGCCGAGTGTGAGCATCGTTCCAGCTGTGACTGCCATGTCATATCTTTACGAAGTCATGTCGTTACGAGGTCAGGTTCTCCTGCGGCCAGGTTGTCACGACGGTTGCCCCGGCTCGGGGTCGAGGCCTGATCCGCCGGTTGCCGTGGACGTGTCCCGTTCGTGCTCGGGGATCGGATCCGCAGGGTCCGCCGTCTGCCCGCCGTTGCCGTGACCCGCCGTCACCAGATCACCGACCAGATCACCGGCCAGATCACCGGCCAGATCACCGGCCAGGTCACCGGCCGGGTCACCGGCCGGGGCGCCGACGAGGTCGCTCACCGGGACGACCACCGGCTCTTCGGCGGCGGCACGAGCCCGGTTGTCCCGCCAGGTGGACCTGGCGGTCGTCAGCTCCGGGCCACCACGGCGTAGAACCTCCTCCCAGCGGCGTTGCATCGGACGAATCAGGCCACCACCCACCCCGACCACCGTCACCCCGGTGACCGTCGTGAGCAGGGCATAGAGCATCGGGGTTGTCACTGCGGTGGCAAGTCCGAGTTCGTCGAGGGCTGCCTTGCCAAATCCGATCATTATGAGCACGGTTGTGGTGGTCGCTGCGGTGTTCGCGTAGTGAAGGCCGGTCAGCGCCTCGCCGACGAAGGCGCGGGCGGCCGATGCAAGGGTGACGCCGAGTACGAGCACCGCACAGGCGAGAATCGCGTGCGCGAGCAGGATGGTGAGGGCGCGGACGAGGTCGCTGACGGGGTTTGTGCCGAACAGGCCGAGGGCCAACTGGAAGAGCGCAAGGAGTGCAACGGCGAACACCAGCCGTAACACGCCGACGCGCAGCTCGTGGGCGGGCCGGCGGAGCGCGCGGGTGAGCCCACCCCGGTCGAGCAGGTTGTCGGCGCCGGCGCGGTCAAGGAGATGGTTGATGATTCTGATGACGGCGCGGACGGCCAGGCCGCCAGCGAACATGATGAACGCGAACGCCCCGATTTTTGGCACGATCTGAGCAAAATATGACCATACATCCGATAAGCCCTCATTCCACCCGGCGGCCTGCGGTGCCAATAGTCCCCACTCCCATCGCGACGGTCGTGCCCCAGGTCGGTTGCGCACCGGTCGGTCCTGCCCTGGTCGGTCGTGCGCTGGTCACTCGTGCGCTGGCTGCTCGTGCACTGGATCACTCGTGCGTGTGGGCGCATTGTCACCTGACGATCGCTGTCTACCGATCGTTACCAGTTGCCCACCGCACGCACCGAAACAGCACACCTCATCGGTAACGATCGCACCATGTTGCCACACGGGCGCGGAAAGTAGCGTTCGTGTAGTCCGTCCGTGGATGCGCATGGCGTGGGTGTCACATGATTGTTCGCAGGCCGTCGCCTGGCGGGGGAGTATCTGACGATCATGAACCGACTACTGACTGGCGATCTTCCGGACGATCTGCCGTGCGACCCGGTTCACCACGGCCTGGTCGGGGTCGTCGAACACGCGGCCGACGACGAAGGAGCTCTGGACCTGGCCGTGGAACACGAACATCAGATCGAAGGTCATCGGTATCGGCGGCCCGTCCAGAGTCATGGTCGCCTTCACCCTGGTCAGTGCGCTGACGCCGGGGGGCGGCTTGCGGGCTGACGCTGCCCCAACCGTGAACGTGCTGCTGGCGGGCAGGTCAGCGGCCTTGGCGTACTCGCGTTGGAGCAGCTGGCCGACGCAGGACGGGAAGGATGACTCGGCGGCGACTCGAACGGCACCCGCAATCACGTTGGCTGGATAGACCGCCGCCACGGATCCCATGAAGACCTGGCTGTCACTCGTGGTGAAGTACGGTCCCTTGGCCGAGTCCAGCGGCTCCACCTTCGACCCGGCGCTGGATTCACCCATGCACGAGGCGAAACTGGTCATCGCGGCGACCGACAGCGCGCCACGGTTGTCCAGCGACGTATTGGCCCCGAAACCGGTCGTCTCCGGCCCCTCGGTCAGCACAT
>NZ_CAUVXI010000049.1:27875-29984 GCF_963555845.1 Protofrankia sp. Cas8
AGTCGTCGGCGTGCAGCGACGTACGGGCGGCCGCCTCCTGAGTCGGGGGCACGGGATCGGTTCCCACCGCGGCCGGACCAGGGACTTTTCCGCCTCCGCAGGAGCTGGTTGCGAGCCCCAGCAGGACGCAGACCAGACCGAGGCCGAGGGCCTGGACCCGCCCGCGCCGCGCCGCCAGCAACGTCCCCATCACCTGTGTACCCCCTGGATGCCGCCGTGGGTTCGGTTCGGCCGTTGCCATGGTCTCCGACAGCGCGAAAATCCATGATCTCTTCACCGCTGGCCTGAGCGCCCACCGGTTGGTCCAGTATGCATCGGTTACGTCGAAGGCCTCCGAACGATGTGAATCCGGTGCTGTCGGAACAGCGCTGGATCCACATCGTTCGCGGCAGCGGTGCCAGCAGCGGTGCCAGCAGCGGTGCCAGCAGCAGTGGATCAGACCGCGATTTCCACCGGGGTACCCAGCGGGAGCATTTTCGCGAGCCTGGTGATGACATCGTTGCGAACCCGGATGCAGCCGTGGCTGACATCCTGCCCGATCAGGTTGGGCTGGTTCGTTCCGTGGATACCGATCACCGGGGCCTGCCCGTCGAAGGAGTCGAGGGTGGTGGAGAACCCGCTGAGCCCGAAGGCGTACGGACCGTAGGCGCCGGCCGGGTTGCGTGGCTGTAGCAACTCGGTCAGGTAGAAGTGACCGCCGGGCGTCGGGGTGTCAGTTGTGCCCACGGCGATGGGCTCGTCCACGACGACCGTGGTCCGGTCATAGACCCGCAGGCGGTGGTCCTTGCGGGCAACCACGATGTGGTAGCTCGTAAGGCTGGCCTTCACCTGGGACGCCTTCACCCAGCCGGTGCTGCCGTTGGGCTCCACCGGCAGCAGGACGTGCCACCAGTTCGGGAGTTTCGCCACCACCAGGAACACCCGCGGAGCACCTGCCGGGTTCGGGCTGTGCAGTTGGGAGGACGCGGTTTTCGCCGTGGGGGTCTTGTAGATGTCCACCACCGCGCCGGTCGCGGTCACGATCGTGTTCATCCCGTCGGCGTTGACGGCGGTCACGGCCGCGAGCTGGCTGCTCACCGGATCCGGAAGGGCTGTCGCGGACGCCTGTGCCTGGGCCTTCGAGCCCCCTCCGCCGCAGCCGGTCAAGGCAACCATGCCGACGACGACGACGATCAGCGCGATCTTCATGCGCCTGCCGGTTGGGCGGTGATCGGTTGGACAATGATCGGTTGGACGGTGATCGGTGGAAACCGACATGGCGGACGCCGCCGGCCCGGGTCCGGGGCGACGGCGTCCGATCAGAGCTGAGGAGGTCATCCCGTGTAGTGAACCTTGTCGGTGACGACAGCCGTTGCCGGGGCTGCTACCGGCGCGGTCGTCGTCGACACCGGCACGGTCCCGCCGCCACCCGCGCCGCTCGTCGAGGTCGCGGTGGGGGACGCCGTGGTGGTGGTCGCGCAGTGCGCGATGGCGAAGGCCGGGATCGCCAGCACGACGTCTCCGGTCTCCACGTCGACTGCGCCCGCGATCACGGCATCGGCCGACGAATCCAGTGAGATGGTCTTGCCGGCCCCGATCGCACCGAAGTTGTAGTTGACGTTGGTGTCGATCCACGCAAAGCCGTATGCCTTGGCGGCGGTGTTCTTGAGCGTCCAGGCAGGGCCCTTCGGGCCGCAGGTGAAGCTGACCACCAGCGGCTGGGGCACCAGGTCAGCCAGGGACACGTCATCCGGCAGCCAGGGAGCGAGATCGACAAGTCGTTTGTCCAGGTCGGTCAGCGGCATTCCGGGAAGCGACGGAAGGCCCGACGGAAGGGACACGCCACCCGGCCGCTTGGTCACCGGTGGCTGGGACGGCAGCGCATCTTGGCCCTGCGGCGGTACCGCGGGCGTCGCACTCCCTACCGACCCGGCCGGCGGCGTCGGGACCGGCGTAGCGGTGTCAACCGCATCCGGTCCGGCCGGTGCCGGCGCGCCAGCAGTTGCGGTGGCTGCGGGCGTTGTGTTCGCTGCGTCGGTGTCGTTTGTCGCCCAGGCCGCAGGCGCGGCCAGCCCGACGGTTATCGAGCCGATTACGCAGGCCAGAGCCAGTCGCGTCCTGCCCAAACGC
>NZ_CAUVXI010000050.1:0-18608 GCF_963555845.1 Protofrankia sp. Cas8
CGCTGACGAAGGCCACCTCGGAGCTGTCCCAGACGCTCGGCCGGTCGCCGACGGTGAGTGAGATCGCCGCCCATCTCCAGCTGACCGAGGAGGAGGTACTGGAGGGCCTGGAGTCCGCCAACGCCTACTCGGCGGTGTCGCTGGATGCCCCGGACTCAGGCGATGACGAAGCCCCCGCGGTAGCCGACACCCTCGGGGTCCAGGACGAGTCCCTCGAAGGGGTCGAGTACCGGGAGTCGCTCAAGCCGCTGTTGGAAAAGCTGCCGCCGCGGGAGAAGCGAATCCTGCTGCTGCGGTTCTTCGGAAACATGACGCAGTCGCAGATCGCCGCGGAGCTCGGGATCTCGCAGATGCACGTCTCACGGCTGCTCGCACGCACCCTGGCCCAACTCCGTCGCGGCCTGCTGGAGGACGCCTGACGGCCAAAGGCGGCTCGATCATGGTTCTTCGCGCCGCCGGCCGGCCGAGCTCTCCGGGTCGGTTAGGCGGGATCCCGCGGTTCGCCGGGATCCCGCGGTTCGCCGGGATCCCGCGGTTGGTAGCCGCCAGCCAGGCCGACGAGCGTCAGGATCGCGACGGCGACGGCGAGCAGCGGGATGCCCTCGCCATAGCGACCGCCCTGGAGCAGGCTGACCGCGACAGGCAGGCACAACAGCTGCACGACGACGACCGGCGAGCGTGCCCACCACCGCCTGGCCAGCAGTGCCCGTCCGAGCAGGCAGAGCCCCACGGCGGCGACGACGGCGAACAGACCACCAAGCTCCGCCCGGCCGCGGTCGTCGGTGTCCGCGCCGAATCCGCGGACGATCAGGAACACGCCGAGACCGCCGAGCAGGAGTCCTTCGCCACCGAGTAGCGCCACAGCGGCGGGCAGGGCCGGTGGGGTGTGCACGGCGTCCCGCAGACGATCGCGGCGCAGGTCGGTCCTCACAGGCACACCCCGACAGTACGTGGCCGCGCGGACCATGGTGAAGGTCACGTCCCACGAGGGGTCAAACCGGTCGCAAGGATTACGAGCGACCGTGCAAAGTCCCACCGGCTACCGTGGACATCATGCGCGCGCTGTTGGTCGTAAACCCCATTGCAACGGCGACGACCCAGCGTGTTCGTGACGTTCTGGTCAGTGCACTTGCCGCCGACCTCAGCGTGGACGTCGTCATGACCAAGGGCCGCGGCCACGCCGCCGAGCTCGCTGAGCGCGCCGCCGACAACGGCCTCGACCTGGTTGTCGCGCTCGGCGGCGACGGAACGGTCAACGAGATCGCTAACGGCCTCCTGCGGTCGGGGCCGGCGCCCGGTGCTCCCGCCCTCGCGGTGGTGCCCGGCGGGAGCACCAACGTCTTCGCCCGTGCACTGGGCTACTCGCCGTCCCCGGTGGAAGCGACCGGAGAGCTTCTGGAGGCGCTCCGGGACGGTCGCAGCCGCCGGATCGGGCTCGGGCACGCAACCTTCACCAGTTCGTCGGGCATCAGCCAGTCCCGCTGGTTCACCTTCTGCGCCGGCTTCGGTCTGGACGCGGCAGTCGTCGAGCAGGTCGAGCGCAAACGGGTACACGGCCGCCGCAACACCCCCGGGCTCTACCTCCGCTCCGCACTCGGCCGGTTCATCCGCAACACCGGACGACGCTGTCCCCCGATCACCGTCACCACGGGCGAGCTGGGCGAGCTGGTGACGGCAGAGACGGCAGAGACGGCACAGGCAGCGGCAGATGTCCGGAGCGCGAGCCTGCCGGACGATCCGGGCCACCCCGATCCGGTACCGGAACACGTGCTGGCGGCCGTGGTCTGCAACACGACGCCATGGACCTATCTCAACGCCCGCCCGGTGCGTGCCTGCCCGGACGCGTCCTTCGACAGCGGGCTGGACCTTGTCGGCCTGCGTCGACTGACGGTGATGACGACAACCCGTAGCATCCTGCAGATGCTGCACGGCTCCCGGGGACCTCAGGGCCGCGATGTTCTTGCCCTGCACGACCAGGCGCGGATCACGCTGACGGCCGCGCAGGCGATCCCGTTGCAGCTGGACGGCGAGTACCTCGGGCCGCACACGGAACTGACGGTCAGCTCCACGCCAAGGGCCCTGCGCGTCATCGTCTGAGTGTGCGGACAAGCTCCGCTGGATCGTCGCAGATCACCGCATCCACGCCGGCGTCGCGCAACTGCTCGGCGTCGGCCACCGAGGCAACCGTCCACGTCGCCAGACCCACTCCAGCCGCCCGGGCCCGTTCGGGCATCGCCGCCGAACCGAGCACGGACGAGACGTGAGCGTGCAGCTCCTGGTGTCCCGCCGACCGCACATAGGCGATGCCGCCGGCCACCGACATTCGCGGCATGGTCAGGAAGGCCGTGTTCACGGCGATCTCGGCGTCGCGCACCGCCTCGATCGCGAACCAGTCGAACGACGAGACGGTCACGGCCGCCGGGGCCTGCGGGACGGCGCCGGAGACCCGGCCGAACCCGCGAGCTCGCAGAAGGTCGATCAGGATCCGGGCGGTCTCCTCCCGCGGGGCGTCGAAGTCCGGCTGACCCGGCTGGTTCTTGACCTCGAGGATGATCCGGCCGCGGCCGTTCCAGACGTCAAGGACGTCGGTCAGGGTGGGCACACCGAGATGGCTCAGTTCGCGGGTGGTTCGACGGATCACAGCACGGCCGGTCAGCCGGCCCGGTATCCGGGCGTCATGGACACACACCAGATCGCCGTCGGCGCTGCGCCGTACATCCACTTCGATACCATCGGCACCGGCCCGCAACGCGGCGTCCACTGCTTCAACGGTGTTCTCCGGGCCGGGAGTCCGGCTACCGCGATGACCAAGAACCTGCATGAGCCAACGATGCCATCACGGCCATGACCGCCATCGGCAGGGACCTCCCGGTGGGATCCGCGTAAGCACAAAACCCGTGGACGGCGACAGCCAAGGCCAATCCGGCATGTTCTCCAGATCCCCCCGGACATGTGCGTTCACTGGGTCGGCAGTGCTGGGAGAGTCTGTCTGTCAACGTCGTTCGACCAACCGCAAGGCGTGGTCCACCTGTGTCTCGACGGGACAGGTGCAGGCAGGAAGGGGTGCGAAGCCACTTCCAGGTTCTTGCGCGCATGGCAGTTGCGGTGGGAGGGTGGCGAATGTCCGAGGTGGATGGACCACGTACACCTCGGGCTCACGCGCGAGGGTGCAGGCGGTCGAAAGATCGAGAATCCGCACGGATCCGACATCCGAATGATTGTCGGGAAGTGCGGCGCAACCGTAGCGGCTCGCAAAGCGTCTCACGTGCAGTGTGGCCCGAGACGAGAGAGGGAGTTGTACGCATGGACTGGCGCCATAGAGCGCTCTGCCGTGACGAGGATCCCGAGCTCTTCTTCCCGATCGGTACAACCGGTCCGGCTGAACGCCAGGTCGAAGAAGCAAAGGCCGTCTGCAGGCGGTGTGCTGTAACAAGTGATTGCTTGAGCTGGGCACTTGACACCGGGCAAGATTCCGGGGTTTGGGGCGGTTTGAGCGAGGATGAACGCCGTGCACTCAAACGCACTGCGCGCACCCGAGTTCGCACCGCCTGATTACCCACCACCACCAACCCGGCACAAGTTGCATGACGACGTCCCAGGTGGCCCGGAAGTGACGCATCGGCCCCAGGGGTGTTGCCGCGTGCCTTGATGCCGTTCCCGTCCGTATTCGCGCAGTCTGCGAACGGAACTATCGACACCCGCTGTACAGGTGTCGATACAGCAAGACATGGGGGGCCAGAACGGGGTGGGACGGCGCCAGGCACGGTGGTGCTGTACCCACCTCGACGGTCCTCGTAACGTGGATCTTCAAAAAAATTTTCACGGTGGCAACGGGATGGACAACAGGGCCTCCGTACCACGCTCCGGTCCGGCCTGGAGCCGGATCGCTCCCTGCATCTCACCGAGCACGAGTTGGCGGACGATCTGGAGGCCCAACCTGGGCGAGTGCTCCAGCTGGAAATCGTCGGGCAACCCCGCGCCGTCATCGGCAACCACCACGTCCAGTCGGTCGACACCACGGTGGACGCGGAGTTCGATCGTGCCGGCCGAACCATCGAACGCATGTTCGACAGCATTCTGCAGAAGCTCGGAAAGCACAAGCGCCAACGGCGTGGCGAGTTCGCCGGGCAACCGGCCGAACGATCCCTTGCGGGTCGTGTTCGCGCGCGTTCCGGTCGAAGCAAGATCAACAGTGACCGACGTGATCTGATCGGCGATCTCGTCAAAGGGCACCGACTCACCGAGACTCTGCGACAGCGTCTCGTGGACCACGGCGATCGATGTCACCCTGCGCACCGACTCGCGCAACGCCAGCCGTGCCTCATCCGCCTTGGTCCGACGCATCTGCAGGCGCAGCAGAGCCGCGACCGTCTGCAGGTTGTTCTTCACCCGATGATGGATCTCCCGGATGGTCGCGTCCTTGCTGAGGAGTTGCGCCTCGCGACGCCGAAGATCGGAAACATCGCGGACCAGGACGAGCACCTCCCGGGTGGCCCCTGGGAACAGCGGGATCGCGCGCAACAGCACCACCGTGCTGGCGACCGCCAGTTCCACCTCAACCGGCCGGCGGCGACCGATCGCGTGCCACACGGCCGGGGTGGTCGCCGGCAGGCTCAGCGTCCGGTGTACCGACCGCAGGTCCTCACCGGTGACGTTGCCGGTGTATCCGAGGCGGCGGTAGGCCGACAGCGCGTTCGGGCTGGCGAAGATGACCTTTCCCGAACCATCCAGGCGGAGCATCCCGTCACCGACCCGGGGCGCTTCGGGCAGCTCGGCCGCACTTCCCCGGAACGGGAAGGCCCCTTGTGCGACCATCAGCGCCAGGTTGTTCGCGCACTGCAGGTAGGCTGATTCCAGGGCGCTGGGTGTGCGGGTGGTGGCCAGGTTCGTATCCCGCGCCAGTACCGCGATCACCCGGTCGGAGTGCAGAACCGGGATCGCCTCGGTCCGGACCGGCACGCCGCCGTCCCACTCCGGCTCGCCCTCGCGGGCGATCCGGCGTTCCCGCCACGAGTTCTGCACCACCCATCTGTTAATCACAACGCTGCCGACCTCGTCGTTGTGATAAGCCGTCGGCCCGGTGGTCGGCCGCACCTGCGCGACCACCAGAAACTCAGCTCCTGGACCGGACCCGCCACGGGCCACCACGGCCCGACTGGGAACCAGCAGCAACAGGTCCGCGAAGGACAGATCGGCCAGTAGGGCCCAGTCCGCCACCAGGGCATGAAGATGATCGATGTCATCCGCGCCGAGATCGGTGCTCTCGCGCAGAAGGTCCGCCAGCGTTCCCACGCAAGGCAGACTGCCAGACGCGGTGCCACCGCCGGAGCCCCGGCCGTATATCGGTGCCACGTCGAACACCTGATCCCTCGTCAGCTCATGCCGGTCGACCATAGGCTTCCGTTGTGCATCCCCTCGCAGGTCACCCCGCACACGACCCGCTCGCATGGCTGGCCGGCCATGCCCGGCAGCGGGAGGAGGCCGGCCTGCGGCGCACTGTGAATCCGCGCACACCCGCCGCCTGGGCCGCCGGCGACCCACCCCGCCAGCTGGACCTGGCCGGCAACGACTACCTGGGGCTGTCGCGTCATCCCGACGTGGTCGACGGTGGGGTGCGGGCGCTTCGAACCTGGGGCGCGGGCTCCACCGGAAGCCGGCTGGTGACCGGAACGACGACCTTGCACGGTGACCTGGAGGACGCTCTCGCCGCCCATACCGGCTTCGCCGCCGCGCTGGTCTTCGCCACCGGATACGCGGCCAACCTGGGCGTTCTCACCGCGCTGACCGGTCCGGACGACCTGATCGTCTCCGATGAGCGCAATCATGCGTCGCTGGTGGACGCCTGCCGGCTCTCCCGGGCACGAGTAGTGATCGTCCCGCACACCGACGTCGATGCCGTCGACACGGCACTGGCCGGGCAGCCGTGGCGCAACGCCGTCGTCGTCACCGACTCGGTGTTCTCCGCCGATGGCGACCTTGCGCCGCTACCGGCGCTACACGCCGTCGCCCGGGCCCACGGCGCGCTGCTGCTCGTCGACGACGCGCACGGTCTCGGCGTCGTCGGCCCGGGCGGCCGGGGAGCGCTCGCGGACGTCGGACTGGCCGGCGAGCCGGATGTGGTGGCCACCGTGACGCTGTCCAAGGCCCTGGGCAGCCAGGGTGGAGCAGTGCTCGGCCCGGCAGCGGTCCGTGCGCATCTGATCGACACCGCCCGCACGTTCATTTTCGACACCGGACTCGCCCCGGCCTGCGCCGGCTCCGCGCTGGCGGCGCTCGAGCTGCTGGCCGCCACTCCCGCACTCGCCGACGACGTGCGACGGCGGGCCAGCCAGCTCGCCGCGCTCACGGCCGCGCCCCAGCCGGCCGGAGCGGTGGTATCGGTCATCCTGGGTGAACCCGCACGCGCGGTGGAGGCGGCGGCGGTCTGCCGGGCGCACGGTGTGGCGGTCGGCTGTTTTCGTCCCCCGACCGTGCCACCGGGGACGAGCCGGCTGCGGATCGCGGCCCGCGCCGACCTCACCGACTCCGACCTGGCCCACGCCGCGACCGCCTTCGCCACCGCTCTGGGCACACCGGCCCCGGGTGCGCTGACTCCAGGTGCGCCCGGGTGACGGTGCTCGTGGTGACCGGGACCGGAACCGGTGTCGGCAAGACCGTTGTCACGGCTGCGCTGGCCACGCTGGCCCGGGACCGGGACATCGACGTCGCCGTGGTGAAGGCCGCGCAGACCGGCGTCGGCCCAGGTGAGCCCGGCGACCTCGACCATGTGCGGCAGCTGTCCGGAGTCGAGGACCTGCACGAGTGCGCCCGTTTCCCGGCGCCGCTCTCGCCGGCCGCGGCGGCCCGGCTCACCCGACGCCCTCCGGTGGAACTCGCCGACGTCGCCCGACAGGTAACGGAGCTCGCCCGGGGTCGGCGGCTCGTCCTGGTGGAAGGCGCGGGCGGGCTGCTGGTCCGCTACGACGACGAAGGCGCCACCGTGGCCGATCTCGCCCGCGCGCTGGCTGCGCCGGTGTTGCTGGTCAGTGCGGCCGACCTCGGCACCCTCAACGCCACCGCACTGTCCCTGGAGGCGCTGGCCCACCGTGGCCTGGAGCTGGCTGGTCTGGTCATCGGTTCCTGGCCGTCCGATCCGGACCTCGCCTGCCGTTCGAACATCAGCGACCTGGAGATGCTGGCCGCCCGCCCGCTCGCCGGAGCGCTACCGGCCGGGTCTGGCGCCGCGGATGCGGCGTCCTTCCGTGACACCGCCCGAGCGTGCCTCGCACCTGCGTTGGGCGGTACCTTCAACGCCCAACAGTTCCGAGAGAGACACACTCCGTGACACGATGGGCAACAGCAGGTGTCGGGCAGTTGTTCACCGACCGGACCCGACTGAGAACTATCGCCGACGAGCGCGCGTGAACCTCCGCCGGTGTGCGAGCGTCCACCGTGGGAAACGAGCGTGGCCGAACGTGAAGCCGCCCGGCGCACCGCCACACCGCCATATCTCCGCACCGCAATATCTCCGCAAGCTCCGCACCGTCAGACGAGTCGAGGTCCACGTCGGACCACAGGGAGACCACCGTGCCGCCATCGTCAGCGACCGCCCCGCCCGCCGCACGCCAATCAGGCGAAGACGTCAGTACCTCCACCGACATCCTGCAGGTAGCGCGTAGTCAGGTACTGGAGGATGGTAACGGCCTGTCGGCCGAGCAGACACTGGCTGTACTGCAGCTCGACGACGAGAGGATCAGCGAGGCGCTCGCACTCGCGCATGAGGTGCGGCTGCGCTGGTGTGGCCCGGAGGTCGAGGTCGAGGGAATCGTCAGTCTCAAGACCGGCGGCTGCCCCGAGGACTGCCACTTCTGTTCCCAGTCCGGGCAGTTCGACTCGCCGGTCCGCGCAGTCTGGCTGGACATCCCGTCGCTGGTCCAGGCCGCACAGGCGACCAGGGAGACCGGCGCCAGCGAGTTCTGCATCGTCGCGGCCGTACGCGGCCCGGATGAGCGGCTGATGAGCCAGGTCCGCGCGGGCATCGCCGCGATCCACGCCGCCGTGGACATCAACATCGCCTGTTCGCTCGGGATGCTCACCCAGGAACAGGTTGACGCCCTCGTCGACATGGGCGTGCACCGTTACAACCACAACCTGGAGACCGCACGTTCGCACTTCCCCCAGGTCGTGACCACCCACAGCTGGCAGGAACGGTGGGAGACCTGCGAGATGGTGCGAGCGGCCGGTATGGAACTGTGCTGCGGCGCGATCATCGGTGTCGGCGAGACGCTGGAGCAACGGGCGGAGCTCGCCGGGCAGCTCGCCGCGCTGGAGCCCGATGAGGTGCCGCTGAACTTCCTCAATCCGCGGCCCGGTACACCCTTCGCGGACCTACCTGTGATCAGCGCCACCGACGCGCTGCGGACGATCGCCGCGTTCCGGCTCGCGCTACCGCGCACCATCCTGCGTTACGCCGGCGGTCGTGAGATCACCCTCGGCGACCTGGCGGTCGACGGGATGCTCGGTGGCATCAACGCCGTCATCGTCGGCAACTACCTGACGACATTGGGACGCCCGGCCGAGGCGGACCTTGCGATGCTCGCCGACCTCAAAATGCCGATCAAGTCGATGCAGGCCACTTTCTGACCGGATCATCGACGACTGACCGCATCATCGACGACTCCGTCGGGCGCGCAATCATGGTCCCACCGCGCGCCCGGCGGCCCCGGGAAGCCACAGAGCGCCCGGCAACAGGGACGCGGCGTCGCGGGGCCGGGCGCTCTAATCTCAGTGGCATGACTGTCAGCGGAACGGAAACGGCCTTCTGCGACCGGTGCGGACGGTTGCTCTCCGACGGAGAGCACGACGCCTGTCACCGGGCCCGGTTGCTGGAACCGCCACGCTTCTGCCAGAGCTGCCGTCGACGGCTGGTCGTGCAGGTCACACCGACCGGGTGGACGGCACGTTGCAGTGAACACGGCTCAACCGTCGGCTGAGCCCCTGTGCGGCTACGGTCAGGCCGCTGACAGGCCGTCGAGGAGGGCTATCAGGTCGCCTTCCTGAACGACGTCCCCCTCCTGCACCGCGATCCGGGCGACCCGACCGCCGTCCTCGCTGAGCACCGGGATCTCCATCTTCATGGAGTCGAGGATCACGAGCGTGTCCCCGGCCGACACCGTGTCACCGACACCGACCACGACCTTCCACACGTTGGCGACCATCTCGGCTCGAACTTCCTCGGCCACGGTTCCCCTTCCCACTGCCGACCGGACAAACGCACACCGTGAGCGTAGTGCGCACCCGGACGCGACCGCTGCGCGCCACGGCGACAAAGAAAGTCCCGGTTCAACGGCCGATCCACCCAAAGCCGGCGGTGGCCAACCTCCGTTATGATCTTCCGGCAACGCTCCGGAGACTATGACCTCCGGGCGCGCGATCTGACGATCGTCGCGCGCCCTTTGGTCCTCCAGCCGATCGGGACCGCGACGCGCGGCAAATCAGACATGCCGGAATGTCGCCCCTGCGGTCCACCGCTGCGCGGACCAAGCACACTACGAGGGTGTTCGTTCTCCTTGTACTCGCCCTGATCGGTGGCGTCACGGTCGGGCTGATTCGTGGTGGGACGCCGGACGCCCTGGTTCGGATCTATGTGGCACGCCCGTGGATGTTCGCGACCGCGTTCGCGGCGCTGGTCCTCGGGCGGGTCATCCCCGGCGTCCAGGTCGCCGCCTGGGTCACGGCCATGGTGACCGTCGCGCTCTTCGCGGCGGCGAACTCCCGACTACCGGGCCTTGGTCTGCTGCTGGCCGGGATCACGCTCAACACGGTGGTGGTCCTCGCCAACGGCGGTCGGATGCCGGTGTCACTGTCGGGAGCCGAACGCGCCGGCATCGCGGTCAGCGAGGTGTGGGCGTCCTCCCAGTACACTCCGGGGGATACCGCCACGGTCCTGCGTCCGGCGACGGACGTGATACCGCTGGCATTCCCGAACGCGCCGGCCGTGGTCAGCATCGGCGACGTGCTGATCGCCGCCGGCGCAGGGCTGTTCGGAGCGGTCGCACCGGTGCGGGCGCGCCGCACCCTGGAGGCTCGCCGTGTCCGCGTGACGCGGTCCATAACCTCCGGTGCAGCTTCTCCCACTCTTCCAACGGATCCGGACCCGGTGGCGGCCGTCGCGGCGGCACGGCCGGCCGAGCGCCCGTGACAGGATGACCGGAGCGGAAAGGAGGTACCCGACGTGGCGAAGAAGAAGCGTAAGCGGCGCGCACGCGCCAAGCACAAGGCCAATCACGGCAAACGCCCCAACACCTGAGCCGGCGCCGGCGGGCCGCGGTCGAACGTCCGCCCCGGTGTGTGCCCCGCCCCCAAGCCGGGGCCGGGGCACACACCGGGGCCGGGGCACGCACCCCTGTTGCCGGGCACTCTCAGCCGGTGCCGACGCGGGGCCGCAGCCAGTCGACGGTGCGACCCAGGCCACCATCAAGATCAACCTGAGGTCGCCAACCGACCAGCCGTTGTGCCTTGCTGACATCGAGTTCGATCCGCGCCAGCTCCCCGGGGCGCGACGGCGCAAGTTCCGGGGTGTCGGCCACCCCGATGATCCCCGCGAGCCTGCTGTGCAGTTCCCGGACGGCGGTCTGGGTACCTGTCCCGATGTTGAGCCGTTCGCCGTTGGCCGCATCCACCGAGGCTGAGCGAGCGAAGGCGTCCGCGACATCGCCGACGAAGACATAGTCGCGAGTGGTGGCACCATCACCGAAAATCATGGTCGGACGTCCCTCGAGCATGGCCGTCCCGAAGATCGCTACCACGCCGGCCTCGCCGTGCGGATCCTGGCGCGGCCCGTAGACGTTACCGAGCGCAAGCGCGGTCGTCGCCAGACCATATGTCGCTCGGTACACCGACAGGTACAGTTCGCCAGCCGCCTTCCCGGCCGCGTACTGGGACTCGGGAGCCACCGGCGCGGTCTCGTCGACCGGCAGATGCCGGGGCGTCCCGTAGATCGAACCACCGGACGACGTATGGACGAACTTCCCGACGCCGGCCTTTCGACTCGCCTCCAACATGTTGATCGTGCCAAGCACGTTCAACCGGGCATCAAGAAGTGGATCTCTGATGCTCACCCGCACATCGATCTGCGCAGCCAGGTGCAACACCGCATGCGGGCGAACCCGCCCCACCACATCATCAAGATCAGATGAGGTGACATCGACCTTCTCAAACGAGAACCGGGTGTCAAGGGAAGCCTGCGCCAGGTTCTCAAGCCGCCCAGTGGACAGGTCGTCGATCCCGACGACGTCGTGGCCGTCGGCGAGCATACGGTCAGTGACCGTGGAACCGATGAAACCGGCCGCGCCGGAGACGAGAATACGCACGGCTCCCGAGCTTAGTGGTCGGCGCTGAGCCACCGTAGGCTGACCATCCCCCGCCGGGCACTGCACTCACTCGGCGCGAAACTCGGCCCTGGCTGCGTCAGCCCGTGCCGCCCGCAAGCGTTCCAGAACACTCTTTCGAAGAGTGTCCGGAGCGCGCTCGCCCCCGCATCGGCGGGCGATCAGAAGCTTCACCTCGTGCTCCACGCCGAACTGCCGAAGACACGGGGAGCATTCGTCGAGATGCGTCCGAATCAGGTACTTATGGTCGAAGTCAATCTCGCCGTCGAGATACAGATAGACGGCCTCCAGCACCTTGCGGCAGTCGACGCCGTGCGGGTCACCACAGCTCACGATGCACCGCCATCGACCTCGGAACGACCGGCGCGAACCAGACCCCGCTCATGGGCATAGTGCTCAAGGGAGGTACGCAGGCCACGGCGACCGCGGTGCAACCGGGACATCACGGTACCTATCGGGGTACCCATGATCTCCGCGATCTCCTTGTAGGCGAAGCCCTCGACATCCGCGAGGTACACCGCCATCCGAAAATCCTCGGGCAGCGCCTGCAGAGCTTCCTTGACGTCGCTGTCTGGCAGGTGCTCCAACGCCTCGGTCTCAGCGCTCTTGAGCCCACTGGACGTGTGCGATTCCGCGTCGGCCAGCTGCCAGTCCTCGACCTGCTCGGTCGGGCTCTGCAGCGGCTGGCGTTGCCGCTTGCGGTAGGTGTTGATGAACGTGTTCGTCAGGATCCGGTAGAGCCAGGCCTTGAGGTTCGTACCTTCCTGAAACTGGTGAAAAGCCGCGAAGGCCTTGACGAAGGTCTCCTGCACCAGGTCCTCGGCATCGGCGGGGTTCCGCGTCATCCGCAGCGCCGCCGCATACAGCTGATCAAGGAAAGGCAGGGCGTCCTGCTCGAAACGGCTGGCGCGCTCTTCGGCAGTCTCGTCGACCAGGACCACTCCCTCGTACCTCGGACCGTCCGCGGGACGCCGGTTGACGGGCACGCCACCGACCACTGAAACGGACGATACCTCGCCGGGTGCAGCCGCGCGGGCAGAAAAGCAGCCGGCGGAACCAGCCACCGGTCCGGTGGGACAACGGCCCTGGGCATCCGTGCGGCCGTCGAGTGGCCGCATCTGCGCAACTGGCGTCGGCGCGGCGTCGCCGACGCTGGGCACCGGCCCGCTCGCGAACTGGGCAGTCATCAAACCTCCGAGTGGATGTCCCTGGCTAACCGGAGACGACGCAATCACCGGGACACGAAATGATCTGGGGGTAGTCCGGCCGCGTCGACGGTCCGAAGGACCCTTTCGGCTTGCATAACCGTTCGACCGGGTGTCGGGATTCCCGACCACCCGATGGTGTGCCGCCGGATCCACTCCGTCCCGACCGTGGCCGCTTCATTGATCACGTCAGCTTCGGTCCGGCCGTCCCGGCGACGCGTCCGCATGGCGTGATCAGCGCCCGCGAGGACATGCACCTCGATGTCGCGATCCGGAGCTGGGACCGGCATCCCGAACGCGTCCCGGTCGCCCTGCACCACGAGGACGGGGACGCCGGCGCCGAGTAGCTCCGGCAACCTCGACGGCCGGTCCGCGGCGGGTGGATCCAGCGGGAAGCCGAAGGCCACCACTCCCACGGCCGCTACCGAAGCGGCGCAGCGGCACGCCACCCGCGATCCCATCGACCGTCCCACCAGGACGACGGGACGCGGCTGGGGCAGCATGTCCAGGGTCGCCCGGAGCACTGCGTCCAGCCTTGCCGGACGATCCGGAGCACGGCGGCCGGCAATCCGGTACGGCATCTCCAGGCGGGCGACGCTCACCCCGATCCCCGGCAGTCGCACCGCAAGTTCGGACAACACACCAACATCGGTTCCGCTGCCCGCGCCGTGCAGAAGCACAACAAGCCCACACGACCCGCGTGGCGCGGGAACCAGAAACACCCGCCCTCCGTCAACTTCCAGAGGAGGCATGTCGGGAAGGGACCCGCCAGCCACGATCACCTCCGTGACAGATACGTCACCGTTGACCATCCAGATCTGTCAGACTTCCCGAGAACCTGTGTGACGTGTTTCGCATCTTCTCCCTTTGAAGGGTAGGAAAAGTCCATGCTGCCCCGTCTCGACGCCGAGCCAGATCAGTCGCGCGGACGAACCACGACCCTCGTCTACGAGACACCCACGGACAGTGATGATCCGTACTGGGCGTTCTACGAGGATGTCGCCGCGACCCAGCTGGCCAGCTGGTTGCCGACGACACAGATCCGGGTCCTGGACGTCTCCGGCCCGCGGACGCGGTTCGCACGTCAAATGGTCGCAGCCGGGCACGACGTCGTGCGAGTCGTCCCCTCGGCGAAGGGTCTGGACCCCTCGTATCCCGGCGTGGTCGACATGCGCAGCCGGGCGCAGCTGGGCGACCCCAGGTCCGGCCAGGGCAGGTTCCTGCACGTCGCGGGCGACTCCCGATCGCTGGACTGGTTCGCTCCGGCGAGCTTCGACGCCGTCCTCGCCGAGGGCCGGGCGCTGTCGTTCTGCCTGGCTACCGAGACGACGCTGGAGGAGATCTACCGCATGCTGCGCCCTGGTGGGCGACTGCTGCTGTGCGTCGACTCGCTCCTGCTCGGGCTCGCCCGTCTCGCCGAACAACACCGCTGGGCAGAGCTGTCGGACGTGCCCCGGGCCGATGTCGTGCTCGTCCCCGCCGAGGACGGCTCCATCACCCGCTGTTTCTGGCCGGAGGAACTGCACGCGCTACTGACCAGCGCGGGCCTCGACGTCGACTGGATCCGTCCACGGACGGTGCTGTCGGCCGAGGCGGTGACGCGCGCCGTCGCCTCCGATGTGTCCTGCTTCCCCACCCTCGTCCGGACCGAGGTCGAGCTTTCCGCCGAACGCGAGGGCGAGTCGATCGGCATCCACCTTGTGGCCAGTGCCCGCCGCCCCGGCTGACAAAAAACCTAGCCGGGGCTTCGGGCCAACCGTGGCCAGCGCCCGCCGCCCCGGCTGACCGCCCCGGCTGACCGCCCCGGCTGATCGGGCCGGGCCTGGCCCGATCAAGGCGGTTTCCGGCATGCTGAGGTGGTGACCGTCACCACGGATGTGCCTATCGACCCCTGGCCGGCACCAACGGCGCAACGACCAGTCGACGCGACCGTGATGATGCCGGGCTCGAAGTCGGCGACCAACAGGGCGCTGATCCTGGCAGCGATCTCAGACGGCACGAGCCGGCTGAGTCGGCCCCTGCGATCACGCGACACGCTGCTCATGGCCGCCGCGCTGCGCGCGCTCGGGGTCGCCGTGCTCGATGACCGCGACGACTGGGTCGTCCACGGTGAATTCCCGCTGCGGGCTGCCCCGGGTGCTCTGATCGACTGCGGCAACGCCGGTACGGTCGCCCGGTTCACCCCGGCGCTGGCCACACTGGCCCACGGTGACCTGGTGTTCGATGGCGACCCGCGCATGCGTGAACGTCCGCTCCACCCTCTCCTGGATGCGTTGCGGGCCCTGGGCGCACGCATCGACGGCAACCGGATGCCACTGACCGTGCATGGCCGCGGGCGCCTCACCGGGGGTGAGGTGACGGTGGACGCGTCCACGTCCAGCCAGCTCGTGTCCGGGCTTCTGCTCGCGGCACCCAGATATGATCATGGAGTAACCGTCCGACATGTGGGCTCGCGGCTGCCCTCATGGCCGTACCTGGAGATGACCGTTGCGGACCTGCGTGCCGCCGGCGCCTCGGTTGAGGTTGACGTCGACCGGACCCAGGCGGGGGTGGCGGCGCGCTGGTCGGTCGCACCCGGCAGGATCCTCGCCCACGACCGCATCATCGAGCCCGACATCAACAGCGCGACTGCCTTCCTTGCGGCGGCGGCGGCGACCGGCGGTCGCGTCGTCCTCGCCGACTGGCCGGCCGCAACCGTGCAGCCCGGCCGGCTGCTCCCGGAGTTGCTGACCGCGATGGGCTGCGCCGTCACACAGACATCGGTCGGTCTCGAGGTACGCGGCCCGCAACGCCTGCGTGGCATCGACGTGGACCTCACCGACTACGGCGAGGCCGCTCCCACGCTCGCGGCGCTCGCCGTCCTCGCCGATTCGCCCAGCCGCCTGCGGGGCATCGCACACCTGCGGTTGCAGGAAACCGACCGACTCGCGGCGCTCGCGGCGGAGCTGGGCCACCTGGGTGCGGCAGTCACCGTGACCGAGGACGGGCTGGCCATCTCCCCCGCACCGCTGTCCGGCGCCGCTCTCGACCCGCGGGCCGACCATCGCCTCGCCATGGCGTATGCCGTGGTGGGGCTCGTGGTACCGGGGGTGCTGGTCCACGACATCGGCACAACCGCCAAGACCGTGCCACACTTTGATCGACTGTGGGCACAGATGCTGGCCGGTACCGGGATGCCGGACGAGACCGTCCAGCAACGATGAAGTCCGGCAACGATGAAGTCCGCCACCGCGGGCTGGAACGGCGCAGGTGAATGCCGCGGGAGCTTGACGAGGACGACGTGCGGGTCCGGGCCGGGCGCGGGTCACGGCCCCGAACCCGGGAACGTCCCGACCATGCCGACGCGGTGACGGCCACGGTCGTCGCCGTTGATCGGGGTCGCTACACCTGCCATGTCACCGGGCACCTGGCTGCGAAGGCACCGGCGGCCGGGACGCCGGCCGGCCCATCGACATCCACCGGCGTGCTGGTCGCCGGTGTCCGCGGCGGTTCGTTGCGCCGGACCAGCGTGATCGTCGGCGACGAGGTCGCCCTGGTCGGTGACGTCTCGGGTTCGCCCGGCAGCCTTGCCCGGATCGTCGGGCGGAGCGAACGCCGAAGCGTGCTGCGTCGCACCCCCGACGACACCGATCCCCTGGAACGCCCGATCGTCGCCAACGCCGACCGGCTCGTCATTGTCTGTGCCCTCACCGACCCACCACCGCGCACCGGGCTGATCGACCGATGCCTGGTCGCGGCCTACGACGGTGGCCTGGAGCCGGTGCTCTGCCTCACCAAGGCCGATCTCGCCGACGACACGCCGCTGCGGGAGCTCTACGGGCCGCTCGGCCTGCCGGTGGTGACCACCCGGCCGGATGCGGGCATCGACGCGCTGACGGCGCTGCTCGCCGGCTGCGTCTGCGTCATGTTCGGTCACTCCGGCGTCGGCAAGTCAACGCTGGTCAACCGGGTGGTACCGGATGCCGCCCGGACAATCGGCGCGGTCAACGCGGTCACCGGACGAGGCAGGCACACCTCGTCCGCCGCCATCGCCCTGCCGATGCCCGGTGGGGGCTGGGTCGTCGACACTCCGGGGGTGCGCTCATTCGGGCTGGGCGCGGTCTGTGCGGACCGGGTGCTGGCCGCATTTCCCGATCTTGCACCGGCCGCGGTTGCCTGCCCGGGTGGCTGCACCCACCAGGCGGGCCTCGCCGACTGCGCGCTGGACCAGGCTGTCGATGACGGACAGGCAGACCCAGGCCGGCTCGCGAGCCTGCGCCGGCTGCTTGCCGCCCGGTCCGCGGCCGACCCGACATAGCCGACCCGACATAGCCGACCCGACGACATAGCGGGAAATCCGCCCATGCCGGCCACCGCCCGGCCACCCCCGCCCCGGTACGCTCGCCGCGTGACCCATGCCGCACAGACAGAATCGGATCCCCTTTACGGCGGCGTGCCGGCCGGTATCGCCGAAAACCCGGCGAACCCTGCTGCCGACGATCATCCGGTGACCGACGATCTCGCCCTGGCCCTGGCCCTCGCGGATGCCGCCGACGCCATCACGATGGCCCGTTTCCAGGCTGTGGACCTGCTGGTCGAGGCCAAGCCCGACGCCACCCCGGTGACCGACGCCGACACCGCGGTGGAGGCGATGATCCGCGAACGGCTGGCGCAGGCCCGCCCCGGCGACGCGGTCCTGGGTGAGGAACAGGGCCTTATCGGCGACGCCAGGCGTCGCTGGGTGGTCGACCCGGTGGACGGCACCAAGAACTTTGTTCGCGGCGTGCCGGTCTGGGGGACCCTGCTCGCTCTTGAGGTCGACGGGACGGTCGTGGTCGGCGTCGCCAGCGCGCCTGCGATGGGCCGGCGCTGGTGGGCTGCGCGTGGTCACGGGGCGTACACCCGAACGGTGGCCGGCGAGATCCGTTCGCTGAGCGTGTCAGCGGTGGCGGACCTGGCCGATGCCTACATGTCGTTCGCCTCCATCGAGAACTGGTCGGCGGCCGGTCGGTTGGAATCCTTCATGAACCTGGTGGCGACGGTGTGGCGGACCCGCGCCTTCGGCGACTTCTGGTCGCACATGATGGTCGCCGAGGGAGCTGTCGACCTGGCCTGTGAGCCCGACGTGTCGCTGTGGGACATGGCAGCCCTGCAAGTGATCGTCGAGGAGGCCGGGGGCACCTTCACCGATCTCACGGGACGCCCCGACCCGGCCGGCGGCTCGGTTCTGACAAGCAACAGCCGGCTGCACACCCGGGCGCTGGAGATCCTGAACCAGCCGTCCATGAGCGCTCCGGGGACCGAGGCCTGCGGGCGCGCGATCTGACGATCCGTAGCGCACGGCGTCCGATCGGCTTTGCCCACCGGGGGGCGCCCGCGGTGTTCCAGCGGGAGAACACCCTGGCGGCATTCCACCGGGCGCTGACGGGCGGTGCGCGCGGCCTGGAGTCGGACGTGTGGCTGACGGCTGACGGTGTTCCGGTGTTGCATCACGACGGCGTATTCGGACCACCTGGACGGCGCCGCCGGATCAGCCAGACGCCGGCGGCCAGGCTCCCGCGGTGGCTCCCGCGCCTGGCTGACCTCTACGCAGCCTGTGGCAACGACTTTGAACTCAGCCTGGATCTGAAAGACCCGCCCGCCGCCACGGGTCGGGCCGCACGGGCTGTGGTCGAAAGCGCCCGTGCGGTGAACGCGGCGGGACGGCTGTGGCTGTGCGGGAACCTTGACGCAATCCGCGTGTGGCGGCCGATCATCGAACTCGACAATCGTGGCGACCCCGACGCGACGGTAATGCTGGTGAACTCCGCATCCATCCGGGAGATCCGTACTTACCAGGACGCGCGCCCGAGCGCCGCAGTCCCTGCGGCGCTGGAAGTTTACACCCGTGGTGCGATCACAGCCGGGGCCACCGTGCTGAACCTACGTGCCAACGACTGGTCCGCCGCGATGGTGCGGCTGGTTCACGCTCGCGGACTTCTTGCGTTCGGCTGGCATGCCCAGTCGTCCCGTACCCTGAAGCGCCTTCTTGGATTCGGCTTGGACGGGGTCTACT
>NZ_CAUVXI010000050.1:19008-24008 GCF_963555845.1 Protofrankia sp. Cas8
CCGACCACCTCGGCCGCCTTGTACACGCCACCGACAGCGAGACAACAATCACGCGTACACATCACGTCCAGTGATCAAAAAACAACACTCAATCATCGCCAGCCGGCAATGGCCGACACAAAACACCAATCGCTCAATTAGACCTGGATGCGATTGCCAACACTATCCCCAACACTGCACAGAGTAACCGGCTCGACGCATTGACGTGACGCCGACCGGACCCGTGGCTCACCTCGGTGAACCGAGCCGGATCCCGCCCACATTTGCATCGCCGAGAGTGCATATTTCATGACTGGCACCGCTTCACCGAACGGCTCACTCCTCGGCAGCCACTTTCAGCATCTGCGCCGGAAATCCTGTCCGTTCCGCTACATGTTCGACAGAGTAACCCTGCTGCACCAGATCACGAGCCTGCTCAAGGGTCCAGCCACGGCCGGGGTCAACCCGGCGGACGACGACCTCACCTGCTTGGCGACGCTCTTCCGGCCAGCTCAGACGCGCACGACGTGCCAACGGTCGACCTCCGATATATCTCTGACTTCAGTTACTACAACGAGGATAGGCCACATTGGCATGACCGCGCCCGACGAACTCCACGATAGCGGGCCGCGGTGTCCCAATGCGATAGCGGGTTGGAACAAAGAAGTGGCATCTGTCTCGACGATCTGGCGCGGTAGCCGGTTGAGCCGGCTGAAGCGGGTCCGGATGAAGCGGGTAGCGGCACGGCCGGCCAGGTGCGCACAGCCAACCGACCGCGGTTGTTCAGTCCAGAGAACACCCCATGGCTCCTGCTCAGTATGAACCTCGGCGGGAGACTGCGAACTGGACCCCACCCAGGACGGCACCCACGATCATGGCTCTCCCCGCACGACCGGTCCTTCCCCGCCACGGGTGTCGCCCGGGGTACTCGAAGCGGCTGCAAGCGCGGTTTCCCCACCGGCGGCCGGACTCATCCGCCGGCTCCGACTCCGGCTTCCGGCGGGCCGCTGGTCGGGATGGCGTCCCTTCGAACGCATAAGATCCCGCCACTGCCGGGCCGAGTACGTTGCCGGACGGGTCGAGGACAGAAAATCCTCCAGGACCGCCCGAAAACGCTCCGGATCGCTGCGGTGCGGGAAATGCCCGGCGTCGGCGAAGATCTCCAGGCGGCTACCCGGCATCGCCGCCTGCAGGATCCGCGCGTGTTCCGGCGGAATCACCGCGTCATGCCCACCCCAGATGATCAAAGAAGGCATTCCGGCGGCGAGGTAACAGCGGTCCAACATCGTGATTGCCTGCCCGTGTCCGTCCACGGACGCTCGCAGCGTCCGGAGGAATGCCGCCCGAGCGGTGTCCACATGCAGGTCTTCCAGGGTGCGCATCAGGTCGTCGACATCCCGGCCCAGATCGGTGCGCAGCCAACGCAACGCCCGGGTCACCGTCCAGCCGATGTGGCGCACGGATGCCGTGGTGAGCAGTGAGAGCACTGGTCCTGAACCCGGAAGCGCCGCGAGGCGTAGCAGTGGATGGATGTCGGAGCGCACCCCGCCGGTGCCTACCAGCACCACCCGCTCACACCGTTCGGGAAACTGATAGGCGAACTGCATGGCCACCCCACCCCCCAGGGAGTGGCCGACCACCGTCACCCGATCGATGCCGAGTACCGTCAAAAGATCACGCATTCCGCAGGCGTATCCGCCAATGGAATAGTCACCGCGGGGCTTGTCCGACCGACCATGGCCGAGGAGATCCGGAGCGATCACCGTTCGGCCACGGGCAAGCAACGGAATGAGGTCGGCCCAGGTCTGCGAGCTGTCGCCGATCCCGTGGATGAGCAGCAACGCCGGGCCGCGCCCAGCGCGGATGTAGGCCCGACGATATCCGTGCACGGTCACGTACCGGGTGGCATAGCGGGAAGTGCCCGGCGGGTGGGCCCGGTCGATCTCCCCGCGATCCGCGGCGCCAGTCATGCCATCCTGACGGTCCGCGGGCATGCCTGCCAGATCATGTGCAACGCGGATACGATTTTCGCGCATAGCCGCCTCCGACCACTCAACCAGGCCGGCCGGCGGACAAAGCAGACAACAAAGCCACTGGTCAGGTCCTGGAACCTCGTCTGCGGCCGGCTGGGACTTTTCATACCTTGACGGTGCGGTTAGCCGGTCAGAACTCGATGTTGCTCATCACGTGCTTGATCCGGGTGTAGTCCTCAAGGCCGTAGACCGATAGATCCTTCCCGTATCCGCTCTTCTTGAAGCCTCCATGCGGCATCTCGGCCACCAACGGAATGTGGGTATTGATCCATACGCAGCCGAAGTCCAGCCGGCGGGCAACCCGCATCGCCCGAGAATGATCTCGCGTCCACACACTGGACGCGAGCCCGTATTCGACCCCGTTCGCCCAGGCAACAGCCTCGTCCTCGGAGCTGAACCGCTGGACTGTCACAACCGGTCCGAAGATCTCATGCTGGATCAGCTCGTCATCCTGGCGCAGGCCCGCGACAACCGTCGCCGGGTAGAAGAACCCCGAGCGGTTCAACGGTGCCCCGCCGGTGAGCACCTGCGCATGCTTCGGCGTGCGATCCACCATCGCGTGGACGCGGCCGAGCTGACCGACGTTGTTCAACGGACCGTAGGCTGCGTCCAGCTCGTCCGGAGCGCCCGTTCTGGTCGCCTGTGCCTGTTCAGTCAGGGCTGCAACAAGATCGTCGTGGACGCCGGGCGCGGTCAGAATCCGGGTGGCGGCGGTGCAGTCCTGACCGGCGTTGAAATAGGCGGCACCCGCGATCCCCGCTGCGGCCGCAGCGACATCGACGTCGTCGAAGACGATGACCGGCGCTTTGCCCCCAAGCTCCAGGTGGACCCGTTTGAGGGTGTCAGCGGCTGCCCGGGCAACGTCCATCCCAGCCCGGACGCTGCCGGTGATCGACGCCATCGCCGGCACCGGGTGAGCGATCAGGGCCCGGCCGGTGTCCCGATCCCCGCATACCACGTTGAGGACGCCCGCGGGAAGGAACTCGGCTGCGATCTCGGCCAACAGCAACGTGCTGACCGGGGTCGTCTCCGACGGCTTGAGCACAACGGTGTTGCCCGCGGCGATCGCCGGCGCGAACTTCCACACCGCCATCATCAGCGGGTAGTTCCAGGGGGTCACCTGCGCGCAGACGCCGACCGGCTCACGACGCACGAAACTTGTGTGCCCGGCCAGATACTCGCCGGCCGAACGTCCGTCAAGCAGCCGAGCGGCACCGGCGAAGAAACGGATCTGGTCCACCGTCGGCGCAATCTCCTCAGCCAGGGTGAGCGCGATCGGTTTCCCGGTGTTCTCACACTCTGCCCGGACGAGATCGTCTGCGCGTTCCTCAATGGCGTCGGCGAGCTTGAGCAGGGCTCTGGCCCGCTCGCTCGGTGTGGTGTCACGCCAGGATTCGAACGCGTCCGACGCCGCGCGCACCGCCACGTCCACATCGGCCGGTCCGGACACGGGTGCCTCGGCGAAGACCGCTGCCGTGGCCGGGTTGACCAGGGGCATCGTTCGTCCGTCGAGAGCGACGACACCGGCGCCGCCGATGAAATTTGTGAGGATCCTGTCCATACACACTCCGCTGACCAGCACGGATGGAACGGGGCTACGCCGCAAGAGGCTGTCTGCTCCTAGGCCCTAGCCGTCGTCGGCGACCACCGGGGCCTGTCTCACTGAAAAGGCCACCAACAAGCAGACTAGACCATCGATTGCGTGCCCGGCAGACGGATCTACCGCGGAAACCACACCGAACCACGCATTCCACGTCATGCCCGCACCCGGCTCACCCGGCTCACCCGCTGACCGTCGCGTCCGCGAGGTCGTGGGCCATGGCCGCAAAGGCGGCCAGGTAGCGGTCGACATCGGCGTCGGAGTGCTGCACCGACAGCGTCCACTCCTCCTCCCGGCCTGGCGCCATCAGGACGCCGCGATTAGCGTTGTAGAGCCAGGCGAGCTCCGGCAGAGCCGGGTTCTGGTGCGCCATGAACGACGTATAGTCCCGGATCGGGGCATCGGCGAAGTGCACGCAGCCCTTGGAGCCGATACCGACCGTGTAGCCGGGCAGCTCGTGGCGCCGGAGAATCTCGTCGCAACCGGCGATAAGCCGATCTCCCAAGCGGTCAAGATGGACATACGCGTCCGCAGTGAGGACCTCGAACAGGCTGGCCCGTGCGGCGGCCATGGTCAGCGGGTTGCCGTTGAACGTCCCCACCTGTTTGACCCGGTCGGCGGCGACGACCTCCATGATGTCAGCCGTGGCACCGATGGCCCCGGACGGCAGCCCGCCGCCGAGCGCCTTGGCCAGGGTGACCATGTCCGGGCGCACACCGAACCGTTCGGTCGCTCCCCCGGGCGCCACGCAGAGGCCGGTCTTGACCTCATCAAAAATCAACACCATTCCGTGCCGGCGGGTGATGTCCCGGACGGCCTCCAGATAGCCGGGCTCGGGCAGGATCACACCGAGGTTCATCATGGCCGCTTCCATGATCACACAAGCCGGCGGACGCCCCTGGGCCACCAACGCCTCGATCCGGCGCTCCATGGCCGGGGCATCGTTGAACGGCACCGGCACGGTCAGGTCGACCACCGCCGACGGGATACCTTCGCCATAGGCAAGCGACGCCATGTGATCGGCAGGCCCGATGTCGTCGTAGGGAGTTCCGATCGAGACCATCACATAGTCGTGATGACCGTGGTAGGAGCCGAAGATCTTAATGATCGTCTCACGTCCGGTCACCGCCCGGGCGATCCGGATCGCGTCCATGGTCGCTTCCGACCCCGAGTTGACATAGCGCCACTGCGGGAGCCCGAAACGCCGGGCCAGCTCCTCGCTGACGATCACCGAGTCCTCGGTCGGCATCGCGAAGTGACTACCCAGCCCGATCCGCTCACGCACGGCGTGAACGATCGCCGGGTGCGCGTGCCCCTGCACCATCGAGCCGAAACCGTTGTGGAAGTCGCAGTACTCGGTTCCGTCCACGTCCCACACCAGCGAACCC
>NZ_CAUVXI010000050.1:24281-29894 GCF_963555845.1 Protofrankia sp. Cas8
CGCCCGTGCGTCAGGTAGATCGGCCAGGGGTCGCGAGCCTGGTAGGACGACGGCACCCCACCGGTCATCGATTGACGTGCCCGGGAGTGCATCGCCCGGGAGCCTGGTGTGCGTTCAGCCAGGCGGCGCTCCTCCCGCTCGGTGAGGGCGCTCGTCCGCTCGGCAGAGCCGGCGGAGCCGACGGGGTCGACGGGGTCGACGGGGTCGACGGGGTCGACGGGGTCTGCCTGGTCTGCCTGGTCTGCCTGGTCGGCGTGGTCGGCGGGTGAAGCGCCCGCCCTCGACTCAGCTGTCGTTCCGCTCATACTCCCCGCGTCCCTTCCGGTAGTACTACCGGGACTGCGGCCTGCGGGCGCGCGATCTGACGATCGTCGCGCGCCCTTTGGCCCTCTGGTCAGGTACAGAAAGCGTAGCCCGATCACCTCGTCGCCAAGGGAATCCAAGGAACACGCCAGGACGAGAAATGTCGGCTCCATGCCGACTGTTCCCCTTCGCGCAGCCCGAGGCGGACGCATATCCAGCCGCTCTTGGAGTGAGAATGGTTGCGCCACGAGTCAGCGTGGAACGTCCATGAGGGGGGCGGATCACCGTGCACATCACGCCGTCAGAAACCGACGATTCCACCACCGGTGTCGATCGGACCACGGCGCTGCCGCCGCTACTGCACCCGTTCGCGCGCCCGGCTGCGACGCCGGACTCGTTCATCCGCATCGTCTCCGGCAAGGGTGCGCACGTTGTGGACGACTCCGGTCGGCGCTACGTCGACGCCATGGCGAGTCTGTGGTACTGCGCAGCCGGACACGGTCGCGAAGAAATCATCGAAGCGGTGGCGGCGCAACTGCGGCGACTCGACGCCTTCCACCTGTTCGAGCGGTTCACCAACCCGGCGGCCGACGCGCTCGCCGAGCGACTCGCCGCGTTGGCACCCATGCCGGGCGCCCGGGTGTTTCTGACCTGCGGCGGATCGGAAGCGGTGGACACGGCCATGAAGATCGCCCGCCTGGCACACGCAGTCGCCGGCGAACCGGAGCGGTCGATCATCATCAGCCGGTCTCCGAGCTACCACGGCGTCACCTACGGCGGCATGAGCCTGACCGGCCTGCCCGCGAACCGGGCCGGCTTCGGCCCGGGTGTCGGCGACATCATCCGGGTGGACAAGGACGACCTGGATGCCGTGGCAGCGATCATGACGGACAAGCCCCGTCGGGTGGCCGCGGTCATCGCAGAGCCCGTGATCGGGGCGGGCGGTGTGTATCCGCCGCGCCCCGGGTATCTCACGGGCCTGCGGGACCTGTGCGACGCCCACGGCGCGTTCCTGATCCTCGACGAGGTGATCACTGGGTTCGGTCGGCTGGGCAGCTGGTTCGGTGCCCGGCACTTCGGCGTCCGGCCTGACCTCGTGACCTTCGCGAAGGCCGTGACCAGCGGCTACCAGCCCCTCGGCGGAGTACTCATCGGCCCCGCGGTGCACGAGCCGCTACGCCGTCCGGACGTGGTGCTGCGCCACGGCGGCACCTACTCCGGGCATCCGGCGGCATGCGCGGCCGCGCTGGCCAACATCGCCATACTCGAATCCGAAGGGCTGGCAGGCCGGGCGTCGGTGATCGGCGAGCGCCTCGAGACGGGACTGCGCGCGGTCGCGACCGCGCACGGTCTCCCCGACGTCCGCGGCCACGGCGCGATGTGGGCGGTGGACCTGCCGGGCGGTCTGGCCGCCGCGGAAATCCGCGACCGCATGCTCACCCATGGCGTCATCGTCCGGCCACTCGGTTCCTCGACGTTGGCCTTCTGCCCGCCGCTGGTCATCGACCTCGCCGACGTGGACCTGCTTTCAACCGCTCTCGACGCGGCACTGGTACGGCGGTGAACGCCGCGGCGGGCGACATACCCGATAATGATCAGGTCTGGTAAATCGGCTGGAACAGGGCATTCCACTCGGCGGCCTCCGCCCTGTCCAGAACCCGGTAGCGGTGCAGGCGGGCAAGATCTGCACGGGTGGGAAAGACCAGCGAGCTGTTGGCCGTGGCGGTCAGCTGCGCCCGCTGGTCACCAGTGGCCGCGACCGCGTCCCGCAGGATCCGATCACGGGCGAACGGGACGGGCGTGATGTAGTTGATTCCTTCGGCCAGCTTCGCGGCGACGTCCGTCTGGTACGCGAAGTCCATAAGCGTGATCGCATCTACCGGATGCGGTGCGGTCACCGGGATGCACATGCTGTCCGTCCAGAGGATCCCGCCCTCGTCCGGGACGACGAAACGCAGGTCCGCGCCTTCGGAATTGGCCTGGAAGATGTCGCCGGACCACGCCATGGAGAGCCACACATCCCCTTTCTTGAGTGGCTCGATGTAGTCCTGCTGGTAGTAGTTGTGGACGATACGATCAGCACGCTGCCTGCGTAGGGTGTCCGCGGCCTTGCGCCAGTCCGCCGGGGTCGAGGTTTCCGGCATGATCCCCAGCCCCACCAGGGTGAAGTTCGGCAGGTCCCGGACGTCGCCGAACATCCCGACCCGGCCGGCGAAGGCCGGGTCGAACAGGTCGCTGAAACTCCTGATCTCACGGCCGGTGCGGTTCGGGTCGTAGGCGATCCCCGTGATTCCCGACTGCCAGGCGACCGTGAACCTGTTGTCCCGGTCGTAGGAGGGATTCACAACGGTCGCGTCTGCGTTGGCGAAGAAGGTGGGCAGCCGATTCCCGTCCAGCGGTGCCAGGTAGTTCAGCCGGATGAGCTCCGCGAGCACCTGACCGTTGGTGATGACCATCAGATCGTGGCCGATCGGGCGGCCTGCCTCGAGTAACGCCCGGAAGCCCGCGTAGAACGACTCGTCGTTGTCGATGACCTCCCGGTAGGAGACCGTGATTCCCGTCGTCCTGGTGAACAGATCGAGCGTTGGATGCCCGTCTTTCTGGCCAGGAAACGTGTCGATGTACAGCGGCCAGTTCGCGAAGTCCAGATGGCCCGCCCGCGTCCTGCCGGCCCAGAAGTCGGCGACGGTGTGTGCAGGCAGCGGGCTCGGCCCCGCCGGCACCGGTGGCGGGCCCGCCTTCTGCGAGCCGCAGGCGGCCAGCAGAACGCCGCCACCCGTCAGCATGCCGGACAGTCGGAGGAACGCCCGGCGTCCAAGATCCGCCTCGGCGCCCACGCGTCCAGACCGCGGCGGAGCTGCCTGCGGCAACGCCATCCGCGGCCTGGTCAGGCCGCGGATCAGGGCAGGGTGACACAGATCATTGTGATCATTCCCGGACACGTCAGCAGCGGGTCGTTCGGACATCGTCGACATCGCGCCCCTCCTCTTATGAGCTGTTGATGACAGTAGAGCTACTGCTCGCACATAATGATCAATATTCCCGTCAGCAATATTCAACTGCGCGTCTGTATCGTCACTCTCAGGACCACAACGTGGCCGAACGTCGCCGGGACGACAGCGGGGCTCCACCGGGATCGCGAGGATGCCGCTGGGCCGGTCGCGTTCTCGACGTCCGACCAGGGCAACCCCGACCGGCCAACGGGAGTCCAACAAGTACGTCGGCCAGGATCAACTCGGTTCGGGAGGAGTGGATGACCATGGCGTTGGTGCACCACGATCCGTATGACGGTGTCCTGACCACCCGGATCGGCCAGGCAGAGATCACTGTCCGGCCGGAGCCGCCCGCCGCCGCGGGGCAGGCGGCGGTGATCCTGCTGCGGTTGGACGCGCCGATGCTCGACGCGCTAGCCGCCGCCTACCTGACGCCCGAGGAAGCCCGCACGCTCGCCGAGGTACTACTGCGATCAGCCGACCTCCTGCGGCCGGCCAGCCCATGGCGAACCCCGCGACCCTGAGCCCGCCGCCAATGCCCAGGGAAAACCCAGGGAAAACCCAGGGAAAACCCGGGAAAACCCGGGGGAAGTCCGGCCGCCAAAAGTCCGGTGAAACCACCCGGGTCAGCCCCCACGGTGTTCCTCTAGCGTCGGGCTCGCCAGAAGGGGCGGAAGCCCGATCATCTCAGGGCACGACCGGAGGATCCGCGCATGCCGTCAGACGAAAGCTTTACTCCGAATCCGGATGTCGCACAGCAGTGCGGTGTCATCAATCCCTACCCGTTGGCCGAGGTTATTGCCGGACGGCGTATCGACTGGAACGCCGTCACGGACCGGCGATCGCTGCTCGAGGACCTCCTGCAGACTCCCTACGAGGAACTTTTCGATCCGGTACACGAAGGTCCGCTTTATACCGGTCTCCAGCTCGATTCCAACCTGCGCCTCCAGCAGGTGCGCTCGCCGTTGCTCGATTCCGAGACAGTCGTGCATGTCAACGATCTGGAACTATCGGTTGATCTGACCCAGGGTCTCGAGGTACTCGGCGACCTGGGTGCGAAGTTCGGTACCGACGACATAAGTGGTATACCTGTCCTACGCGCCGAGTCCGGGCCGGGTAACCGCCTCCTGTTAACCCTCCGCGTACCGGAAAAGGACCGGCTGCGGCGTCTCGCGCACGTCCTGACGGCCGACATCGTGCGGACCGTGAGCTACGACCCACAGTCAGCTGGAAGTGCGAACAGCTGGACCCCGCCGGGCGCACAGTGGACGGATGCGGGCACCTTTTTCAACGAAGCCGCGGAATACTTCGACCCGGTTCAGGGTGCAGTGGCGAACTGCTACTACATCGCGGCGCTCGCGGCGGTGGCCTGGGCGACGCCGTTTTCGATCAGGCAGCTGACGAGGGCGACCGGATCGGCACAGCAGTCCTTCGTCGACATGGTGCGCTTCTACAAGCCGAACAGCGGCGGCGCGGTCGACCGAGACGTCGAGGTGACCGAGAAAGTGCCGTTGAGCAGCGGCGGCGGATTCATCTACTGCCGGTCGAGCGAAGCCGGTGAGATCTGGCCGGCCGTCTATGAGAAGGCATACGCAAAGCTCAAGACCGGAACCTCCAGTGATCAACCGGACATAACGGCCACGGCCTGGGGCGACTGCGTCTTCGCCACCGCCCAGCTCACCGGCGGAAACACGTCTTATTACGACACGGCGAGTCGATCAGGCGACCAGCTGTGGGACGTCGTCCGCTCGAACTCGCTGAGCTACCGGACATTCCGGCCGATGACCGCCTGGACATATTCCACTGGATCGGCCAGCCCGAAGAAAATTGTGTACGACAACACGAACATCGTCGGGTCACATTGTTATACGATACTTGGTTGGGCCTATCGAGACGGCAGTAAGTACCTGATACTGCGGAATCCATGGGGCAACACCGAGCCGACGGTCGGGGTTCTCAGCGGAACGACGTTCATGTACGACATCAGCTGGTGGCGCCCGATCGCGTTGGCACCGAACGACGGGACATTCGGAATCGAGGCCAACACCTTCCAGACGTATTTTGCCGGGATCGGCGTGGCCGCGTAACCACGAACGGATCCAGGTAATAATCGCCGGTTTCCGGCGGCGTACACCGGCCGGCGTTGCCTCCTGCGTCCAGCTGCGCCGGAACGCCGAACCGTCGCGCAGATCGATGGAAGATCTCCAGCGTGCAGACCGTCTCGCCCAGGGACGAAGGTCCGAGGAATGTCAACCTGGCCAAGGGCCACGCTCCGCAATGGATCCAGTGGTGGTCGGGCTGACATGCACACCCAATG
>NZ_CAUVXI010000051.1:0-2452 GCF_963555845.1 Protofrankia sp. Cas8
AAGCCCGTGCGCCGCCTCCACTGTCAGCGGCGGGTTTGTCACGATCACAGTGACCGGGGCCGGAACCTGCGTCCTGACCGCGACGCAGGACGGCACCGCCGACTACAGCGACGCCGTACCGCGACAGCTGAGCTTCGTCGTGGACAAGCGACAAGCCAGCGTGACCCTGGCCGCCATCCCGACCCACACCTACGGCGACGCGCCCTTCAGCGTGAATGCGGCTGGTACCGGCTCAACCGCTCCGGTCGTACTCACCGCCGGACCCTCGTCGGTGTGCAACCTGTCCGGCACGACGGTGAGCCTCACCGGTCCGGGCACCTGCACCGTCACGGCTGACCAGGCGGGCGACGCCAACTACTACGCGTCACCAACGGTCAAGGTCAGCTTCGCCGTCACGTGCGGCGCCCGGATCCTGACGGACCTGACCAAGCCAGTCAGGTCTGGCGCGACGCTGCCGATCCAGTTGCAACTCGTTGGCAGCGGCGGCAGAAACCTCTGGAGCTCCTCGATCACGGTGCATGCCATCGGTGTCGACGGATCGTCCGTCGCCCCGGCTCCCGGCAACAGCCAGCCTGGCCAGGACTTCCGCTTCGTCGCATCACCTCCGGGCTACCAGTACAACGTGAAGACGACCGGGCTCAGTGCTGGCACACACATCCTGTCCTACGTGGCGGGCACCGACCCCGCGGTCCATACGGTTACCTTCACCGTCACCAACTGAAACGCCTCGTTGAGAACGCCTGACAATAGGTGGGAGATACCATCAACCAGTGATCGATCGCTACCGGCAGGGAGATGAAGGCACGACGCACCACGATCGCGCCCCGTGGCACGGGGGCACGATGGTCCCGTTGGCGATCGCAATGCTGGCGTCGGTCTGTATCGCAACGGTCGGCTGCACTGGATCCGGCGGAACACCGTCCACCCCACCGGCACGTAGCGGTGTCACCGCCGACAGTGGCGGGGCCGCTTCCACCATGGGGAATCCGGGGCCGGCGCCGCCGCGCACGCTGGCGGCTGTCACGACCGCCGGGGCGGTGGTGCTTCTGGATCCCGTCAGTGGCAGGGCCATCCGTACCCTGCGCGGCAGCGGGGCCGTCGGGGACTCGCTCGCGGTGAGTCCCGACGGCCGATCGGTGTTCTACGAGGTTGGCGTCGGCTGCCAGCACCAGGTATGGCGCATCGGCACGGACGGCGGCGACCCGACGATCATCGCGTCCGCGGGCAGCAAGCCAGCGATCAGTCCGAACGGCACGAGTCTCGCGTACGCGACGCAGCACTTCGACTGCTCCCCCGGGGACAACCCGACCGCCGATTACCAGGTCGTCGTGGTCAATCTGACGACCCACGCCGAGCGGCGTTTTCCGATGCCTCCGGGGAGGGCAGCCAGTGGGTTGCCGGCACCGGTCACGCACCTGTCGTGGTCGCCCGACGGCACCCGCCTGGCCGTGTCGGTTGGCTCCGCAGAGGACAACGAAGGCTGGGACCTGGTCACGATGAGCCCTTCGACGGAGTCGTATTACCTGCAGGACGACGGCTCCGGCGCCGTGCCACTCACCGCTGCGGAGAAGGGAAGCTTCTACTACGAGGGCGTGTACATGCCGAACGGCCACTTATTCGTCGTGCGGCAGTGCTGCGGCGGTTACCCGCCGGTGACCACGTCGGTGCTGCTGCAGGAGGTCGACCCGGCGACGGGTGCGCCGCTTCGTCAGATCGCGACCGGGCTCACCAGCAAGACGCATACCAGCCTGGACGTGGATGCCGGCGGGCACTGGCTGCTGTACCTGTCAGGCACCGATCTTGAGGTTTCCAGTGATGGCGCCAAGCCCACGACGCTTGCCTCAGGCTACCGGGCGGCCGCGTGGTAAGCGGAACCATGCCAGGCGACCGAAGAGCGTCAGCTCCTGGAGTCGCCGGATGGGCGCTGGAGGCCGGACTGTGCCGGTGGGCGCGTTGGCGGCGAGGATGCTGCGGACGCTGGACATAAGAGCGCCCGGCAACAGGGGCATGGATCAAGGAACGTGCCTCGGCCCCGCGACGCCGCGTCCCCTATTGTTGGTCGCTCTTAGTGAAGCCTGCTGCCCGGGATATCCCAGTCGCCTGGGAGGCGTGGCTACTGGAGGTCTCGATGAGCCGGAACGGAACGCCCCGACAGCTTCGGACGGTGACGGCTGGCACAGCCGCGGGCCTGACACTCCTTCTCGGTGCCTGCGGCGGATCGACCCCGGCCACGCCGACCACGACCCCCCACACGTCTCCTGCCGCTCGGCCTACCGACGAACCGACCGACCTGTCCACCGACCTGCTGACGCCCTCACCCACACCGATCCCCCCAGGGCAGACGGGCCCACAGGCGACCCCGACGACCGGCATCGACGCGCTCGGGACAACGATCGTTCCCCCGGGCTTCCCGTTCCCGACAGGAGCGATCCCCGCAGTCACCCTGTCCAGA
>NZ_CAUVXI010000051.1:3112-6898 GCF_963555845.1 Protofrankia sp. Cas8
CCCCGAGACGCGGCGATCGCACTGACAGGCGTTACCACCGACGACGCGGTCACGTTCTACCGGCAGACAATGCCCACTGACGGTTACCAACTCAAGCAGCAGAGCGTGTCCGCGAACAAGGCAAAACTGACCTTCATAGGGCATCGTGAAAGCGTCGAACTCCTCGCGAACAGTATCGGCGGCACCCCGCACATCGTCCTCATCTTCATCCGCCAGTAGGACTCCGCTTCGCCCTGCTCACCGCACATCGCCAGCACCTCCGACCCGAAAGATTATTTTTTCGGTGCCGGGAACATGATGTGTTGTTCCTGATTCCGGGTCGCTCGGGCCTTCCCCCCAGAGGATGATCGGATGGAGGCGGCCGGGTAGGGGTGGGGCGCTGGCTTCCAGCCGCCGGCAGCCACACGACGATTCGGGCGCCAGGCTCGTTGTCCTCGATGTAAACGAGGCCATGGTGGGCCGTGACGGTGTCGTGGACAATCGCAAGACCGAGCCCACTGCCACCGGCGTCCCGGCTGCGGGCCTGATCGAGGCGGTAGAACCGGCGGAAGACCTCGTCACGGTACTCAGGCGGTATTCCGTGGCCGTCGTCCGCCACGACCAACTCGACGCGCCCGCCGGTGGTCGACAGCGACAGATCGACCCGCGTCCGCGCGTGGCGTCGCGCGTTGTCGAGCAGGTTGCGCACGACGCGGGTGAACAGGTCAGGATGTCCTGCGACCAGGCCTGCGCAGACCTCACGGGTGTGGACGGCCAGCGAGCTGGTCAATCGCAGGTTCCGGGCCTCGGTGAGCACGATTTCGTCGATATCGACGAGGTCGCGGCGGGCAGGTCGGGCGTTTTCGTCGAGGCGGGAGAGCGCGAGCAGATCGTCGACGAGCCGGGTGAGCCGGTCCACATCGTGGATCATGCGAACGGTTTCGTCCTGCCATCTGCCCATATCGGACGTGTGGTGACTGACATCGAGCTGCACACGCAGGGCCGCCAGCGGGCTGCGTAGCTCGTGGGCGGCATCGGAAACGAAGTGACGCTGCGTGGTCGCTGCGTTCTCCAGTCGACTCAGCATCTGGTTCATGGTCAGGGCAAGGCGGCGAATGTCGTCCTGAGCGGGGGGAACGTCGACCCTGCGATGGAGATCCGCCGCAGTGATGGCGTCGAGCTGACCGCGGATGCGATCAACGACGCGCAGGGTGTAACGCACGAGTGTCCAGACCGCGACCGCGAGCAGGAGCAGCAAAGTGGGGCCGCCAACCACGGCCGCTGTGGTGACGCGGCCGACTGCCTGGTCATAGTCGCTCAACGGTGACGCGATCACGATCGTGGCGGTGGAACCCTGGGTGCGTACCGGCAGCGTCAGGATCCGGAAATGACCGTGCGCAAGCGCCACCCGATCCTCGATGCGTTCCCCGGCCGACAGCCCTCCAACGGGCCGCGGGATGGCCTCCTCACCGGCGTCGAACTCCCGTGAGCTGGCGATCACATGACCGTCGGGCGCGATGACCTGGGCGATGCTGGTGTCCGCGCCGGAACTGGGCAACGGGTCCGGCACGGCGCCACGGGTGACGACCGCGCTGAGCGTCTGTGCACGTTCGCGGGCCGCATCGTCGATGGTGCCGAGCAGGCTGTTGCTGACACCGGTGATCAGCAGGAACCCTGCGGTGGCAAGACCGATTGCCGCGACGAGGGTCGCGATGAGGGTCACCCGCAGCTGGAAGGACAGCCGGCGCCACCACCGCGGGCGCGCCGCGGCGTCTTCCCGGTGGTCGGTCAACCGCCGTCAGCCCGTAGTCGGTACCCCACTCCGCGCACCGTCTCGATCGCCTGCCGTCCGAACGGTCTGTCAATCTTGCTTCGGAGATAGCTGATATAGACCTCGACGAGGTTCGGATCGCTTTCCCCGAACTCGTCCCAGACGTTGGCGGTGATGTCGCTCTTGGGCAGCACCTGGTCGGGATGGCGCATGAGGTAGTGCATGAGCGCGAACTCGCGGGGCCGTAGCCGAATGTCGGTTCCGGCCCGGCTGAAGCGGTGCCGGGCCGGATCGAGCTGGAGATCACCCGCCGTCAGGACGGTCGGACGCCTCGGGGACCCTCGCCGGATCAGTGCGCGCAGGTGTGCCAGCAACACGACGAAGGAGAAGGGCTTGGTCAGGTAGTCGTCCGCGCCGAGATCGAGGGCGTCGGCCTCGTCGTACTCCCCGTCCTTCGCGGTGAGCATGAGGACAGGTGTCCAGACCCGCGCCCGGCGCAGCGACCGGGTGACCTCATAGCCGCTGAGACACGGAAGCATGATGTCCAGAACGATCGCGTCGTAGGCGTGGGAGCAGGCGAGCCACAGGCCCTGCTCGCCGTCGGCCGCGACGTCGACGGCACAACCCTCATGACGAAGTCCGTCCCGGATCGCGGCGGCCAGGTTTTCCTCGTCCTCCACGATCAGTATCCGCATCGACAGCTCCTGTCGCACGTTCCCGGACTGACCGGACTGACCGGACTGACCGGACTGACCGGACTGACCGGACTGACCGGACTGACCGGACCGCGCCCCGGGGCCATGCGGGTCGGCGCCCTCCACGGCAACCACATTGTCTCAGTGTGCTCACGGTTGGGCACGCTCACAGGTCTCGAAGCTCCTTCGGGCCCGCGGTGCCCGCCATCCGGCCACCGAGAACCACCACCACAGCCGCCGCCGCCACGACACCGGCGACGAGAGCGACCAGGTAGCCGACCGGAATCGCCGGTGCCGCAGGCGGTGGGTCGAAGATCCCCGTCAGTACCTTGATGAGCAGGTAGCTGATGGCCGCCGCGATCGCCGTGCCGCCGAGGACACCGCCCAGGACCAGTCCCCGCGCTTCGGTGGCCAAGAAACGTCCGCGCTGGCGGGGGGTGGCGCCGAAGGCGCGGAGCAGCACCAGGGAACGCCGTCGTTGCGACGCGCCGAGCAGCAACGCCAGGCCGGAACACGCCAGCGCGAGCAGGACCCCGAAACCGAGTTCCAGCCTGGACAGGCCGGCGAGGTCGGACGCGGCCAAGCCGGATGCGGTGGTGACGGTGGCGCGGGCGGAACGCACGTCGGCAACGTCGACGCCGGGCGCGACCCGCGACCGCAGGGACGCGGCGGTCGCGGTCGGGTCGGACGATCCGATCAGAAAGCTGCCGACCGCGTCCGAGCCGGTCACATGGGTGATGTAGGCGGCGTTGGCGACGATGAAGGAGTCCTTCGGGGCGGTGGGAAACTCCTTGATCTGACCGATCACATGGAATGTCACCGGCTGGTAGCGCCGGTCGGGTCCGGTCTGGAGTTGCAGCTGTACCGGGTCGCCGGGACGCAGCTGGTAGTCGTGCAGCGTCTCCGCGGAGAGCAGTACGCCGTCAGGAGTACGGCCCAGAGTGCCCAGTGCGCTCGACACGGTGCTACCCGGTGTGAACGAGTCGCGAAGCGGGGCGACCCGCCGAATCGTGTCGGCGTTCACGCCGTAAATGTCCTGGAGATCCGGTCCCACATAGGCGAAGCGGTGCTGCAGTGGTTCGACGGCCCGCACGCCGGGTGCGTTGCGGAGCGTGTCGCCGGCGGACGGGCTGACGACGGCGCCGGGGGGTTCGGTGACCGCGACGTCGGCACCGACGGTCAGGGCGACATCAAGCCGGGCCTGGGCATCGTAGGTGGAGGTGAAGACGGCCGTGGACGCCGCCAGGCCCAGCGCGACGGCGAGACCGGCCGCACCGCGCGCCACGATGTGGCGACGTCGCCGCAGCGACGCCGCTTCGAGCTCGGGTGCCCGTCCGGGGC